>NZ_FYDT01000004.1:0-210492 GCF_900187585.1 Pseudomonas sp. Irchel 3E19 | reverse complement strand
GGCGAAGTTGCACAGATTTTGGAGGCCGAGGACACTTGGAAATATTGGAGCGGGCTCTGCGTGATGAGGTAAGCCATCAAGCGCAGAGTTTAGGGTAAATTTGTGGGGATCCCTCAGGGTCTGTCCCGTTTTCATCAGTTCCTTAGGGACACTCTGAAGAAGACTTCCTGATTTTGGCAAAACACAGACTCCACCCGCCGAGTTTTCCGATGAAGCAAATGACTTTCGCCGATGCCGAGTACGCTGGCAAACGCAAGCGGACCCTTAAAGAGTAGTTCCTGATCGAGATGGAGCGGGCGGTGCCGTGGAAGAGTTTGATTGCTTTGATCGAGCGGTACTACCCGAAGGGTGATGGTGGTCGTCCGGCCTATCCGCTGATGGCGATGCTACGTGTCCATCTGATACAAAACTGGTTCGGCTACAGCGACCCAACGATGGAAGAGGCACTGTACGAGACTACTATCTGCACCAGTTTGCTGGGCTGAGCTTGGAGCGCGTCCCCGACGAAACCACCATCCTCAACTTCCGTCGCCTGCTGGAAAAGCACGAGCTGGCGGCAGAGATTCTGGGCGTGATCAATGGCTATAGTTCTATGACTTTCAGTCGATAGCGTGGTATGACAGCTACGAAGTACCGATAGTTTTTATAAGAGAGTAAAAATGAACGTCAGGACAATGAACCTCGCTCCAAGGGCTGCGGTATTTTTCTCACTCATTATCCTGGTGGTTTTTGCACTGGGCATTGTCGCTGTGCTGCAAATGGGCAAGCTCCGAGAGTCCGAACAAGATGTAGAAAACAACTGGATGGCGAGTATTCGTGAGATCGGTAAGATGAAGGCGGGTACCTTGCGGCTGCGTTTGGAAAGCATCCGCATTACTGTGACAACCGATGAGCAGAAACGGCAAACCCAAATCGCTGCCTTGAGCGGCTATCGAAACGCTCTCCAGAGCACCCTCACCAATTACGTTCCTTTGATCTCGGGGTCGGCGGAGCGGGAGCTGTACCAGGCGGTCGCAACCGATGCGCAGGAGTACTTCAAACTGCTGGATGGGTTGGAGCCGCTGCTGCGAAGCGGTGATAATGCCGCTGCAATCGCTTTGATCAATACCCGCATCGCCCCTATGACCAACGCCCTGCAGGAGACGATGGACAAACTCTCGGACTTCAACGACGAGGGGGCCAAGCGTGCGGGTATCAATGCCTCGTCTGTCTACGGCGGTGGCGTGACGCTGGTGATTGCCCTGCTGGCGGCTACCGTGCTGCTCACCATCGTGCTGGCCACCGTGCTGACCCGCAGCATCACTTCGCCGATCAGTGATGCTCTGGCAGTGGCTGAACGCATCGCCGGCAGTGACTTGTCCAGGAACATTGAGGCCAGTGGCCGCGATGAAGCCGGTCGCCTGTTGGCAGCACTGTCGAAGATGCAGGCGAATTTGCGGGAAACCATCGCCCACATCGCTGACTCCTCTACCCAACTGGCTTCGGCCTCGGAAGAAATGATGGCGGTGACGGAAGACGCCAGCCGCGGGCTGGTACAGCAGAACGACGAGGTCAATCAGGCGGCCACGGCGGTGACTGAAATGAGCGCCGCAGTGGACGAGGTCGCACGCAATGCCGAAGCCGCCGCGCAATCTTCCCGCGAGTCCATGGAGTTCACCCGCTCCGGTATCGAGAACGTGGCGCAGACCTTGAAAGCCATCGAAGGCCTGGCCGGCAACGTGTCCAGCACCGGTGAGCAGGTCAAGGCCTTGTCCAGCAGGGCGCAGGACATCAGCAAAGTGGTTGAAGTGATTCGGGCCATTGCCGAGCAAACCAACCTGCTGGCACTGAACGCGGCCATCGAAGCCGCGCGCGCTGGCGAACAAGGACGCGGGTTCGCGGTGGTGGCCGATGAAGTACGGGCACTGGCCCACCGAACCCAGCAGTCGACCCAGGAAATCGAGAATATGATCACGGCGATTCAGGCGGACTCGACCCAAGCGGTGAGCGCGATGAACATCAGTACGGAGATGGCCAACAACTCGATCTCAGTGGCGCAGAATGCGGATGTTTCGCTCAAGCAGATCGCTCAGGCCATTACCCAGATCAACGAGCGCAACCTGCTGATCGCCACCGCCTCTGAAGAGCAGGCCCAAGTGGCCCGTGAGGCCGACCAGAACCTGACCAGCATTCGCGAGCTGTCCATCCAGAGCTCGGCGGGCGCTAGCCAGACCGCCAGTGCATGCGGTGAGATGGCCAATCTGGCGATTGAGCTGAATCGCTTGGTTGCGCGTTTCAAGGTTTAACAGCCGCTTCAGTCTTGGCCTGCGGCCGCCCGACGTTAATCACCCTGACGTCGGTCGGGCCGCTGGCCTGTATCCGATCAATGCACAAGACCGTTGGAATCTTGAGCGGTTATTGCCCTTGCCCTGTCCGCCACTGAATGACCTCCAACACCGCACAACTCTCCCGGGCGAGCAGGTGGCCCCAGTCTGAAAAAGACTTCCATCTCTGGTGAAATACCCCTTCTCACACGAATCGAACGGTTGAGTCTGATGAAACAGATGTCCTTCACCGATGCCGAGTACGCCGGTAAACGTAAGCAGACCCGCCGCGAGCGCTTCCTGATCGAGATGGATCAGGTGGTGCCCTGGAAGGGCCTGATTGCCTTGATCGATCCACACTATCCGAAGGGCGAAGGTGGCCGTCCGGCGTATCCGTTGATGGCTATGTTGCGGGTTCATCTGCTGCAGAACTGGTTCGGCTACAGCGATCCTGCGATGGAAGAAACACTTTATGAAACGACGATTCTGCGCCAGTTCGCGGGGTTGAGTATGGATCGGATTCCCGATGAAACGACGATCCTCAACTTCCGGCGTTTGCTGGAAAAACATGAGTTGGCGGGCGGGGTTTTGCAGGTCATCAATGGCTATCTGGGGGATCGTGGTTTGATGCTGCGCCAAGGCACCGTGGTCGATGCGACGATCATTCATGCACCGAGTTCGACCAAGAACAAGGACGGCAAACGCGATCCCGAAATGTATCAGACCAAGAAAGGAAACCAATATTTCTTCGGGATGAAAGCGCACATCGGCGTCGATGCCGAGTCGGGTTTAGTCCATAGCCTGGTGGGCACGGCGGCCAATGTGGCGGACGTGACGCAGGTCGATCAATTGCTGCATGGCGAGGAAACTTATGTCTGCGGCGATGCGGGTTACACCGGAGTCGACAAGCGTCCTGAGCATCAGGATCGCAAGATGATCTGGTCGATTGCCGCGCGTCCGAGCAGCTATAAAAAGCACACCAAAAAGAGTTTGATCGGCCGTATGCGACGCAAGATCGAATACGCGAAAGCGCAGGTACGGGCCAAGGTTGAGCATCCGTTTCGCGTGATCAAGCGCCAATTCGGCTATACGAAAGTGCGTTTTCGTGGTTTGTCGAAAAACATCGCGCAGCAGACGACGTTGTTCGCGTTGTCGAATCTGTGGATGGTGCGAAAACGGTTGATGGGTATGGGCGAGATGCGTCTGTAATGCAGGCTGATCGCCCTGAAGCAGCGCGTTTAGAGGAAAGAACCATGAATTAAGGATAGGAAAGGCCTGTTTTTCGACCGCCTCATGTTTTTTAAACCTCAAGTAGCGAGGGCATGAAAAATCGGTGGGTACTTCAGACCTTCCTTAGACGGTCGTTTATCGATTATAAATTCTCTGTAGACCTTCCTGAGGCGCAACTGTGTACTCGAAAATTCACTCTAAAAACAGCCAAAGCTCTTTACGCTCTATATGACAGTAAAGCACAATGTTTTTCGCACATCGACAATTTCCGAAATAAAGCCAACAAAGCACTGGGATCCTGCCCCTACTGCGGACTCCCGAGCAATGTCACCCTTGATCATTATTTACCGCGGAACATAGAAGCCTTCCCCGAGTTCTCTATACTAACTGAGAATCTTATTCCCGCTTGCAATAAATACCAATCGGCAAAGGGGGAGTTCTTCAGCAAACTAAAACCTTCCCTCAGCACGAGAAAAAACTCCTTCAAAAACAAACTAACACAAAACACCAGAAAAAAATTTATTTCTACCAAATTTCGAAAAATCATTAGAACACGCCCTACTTTCAAACAATATCCTCCACGCCTAATCCACCCATATCTAGACTGCTTTATTGGCGCACCGATAATAAGGGTCAAAAAGGAACCAACCACACTTGACTTTGTAACATCTGCAAGTGGAAAGCTCAGCCGTAGAGATCGTCGAAATCTAATCTTTCATATTAACAAACTTAACATTTCTGACCGAGCAAGCTCCTACGCCGAAAAATATTGGCTAGCCCTGATATCAGACTTCAAAGACCGAGCAATAACTAGTACAGCTTTAGCGAAGGCCGAATTAGACCACCAGCTGAACTCAGCATATGAAAGATCAGGAAAGCCAATTAACTCAATTGAAATATCACTTATAAGGTCAATAAGAGAAGATGAAAAATCAATCTCTCACCTTGTTGATTCATCCATGGCCCAGCCCCCAACTAAAATATTAATTTCCAAAGCTATTCGATTGTGAAGCTTTATATATTTCATGCCGCGTTTTTCTCAACGGACATACTATGTTGCGAGTATTGGGTAAAGCTTCATCGATCAACGTGCGTAAAGTGCTGTGGACGTGCGCCGAATTGCAGATTCCTTTCGCGCGGGAAGACTGGGGCTCGGGCTTCAAATCCACCGATACGCCTGAGTTCCTCGCATTGAACCCCTGCGCCATGGTGCCGGTGATTCAGGACGGTGATTTCACCCTGTGGGAATCCAATTCGATCATCCGTTATCTGGTGGTGCGTTATGACGGCGCGCACCTTTACCCGACTGACGCGCGAGACCGGGCGCGGGTCGATCAGTGGATCGACTGGCAGGCGTCGGAGCTGAACCGCTCGTGGTCGTATGCGTTTGTATCGCTGGTGCGCAAGTCGCCGGACCATCAGGATCGCGCGGCGTTGGCCAACGGTATCGAGCAGTGGTCCAAAACCATGAAAATCCTTGACCAACAGCTGGAGAAAACCGGCGCCTACATCAGCGGCGAGCAGTTTTCGCTCGCGGATATTCCTATCGGGCTGTCGGTCAATCGCTGGTTCGAAACCCCGCTGCAGCATCCGCACCTGCCGGCGGTTAACGCCTATTACGAGCGCTTGAGCCAACGGCCCGGCTATCTGCTGCACGGGCGCAACGGCACGCCGTGAGTCGCGTCATGTCCCCTTATGCCTCGCCGAAGCCTGGCGTCAATCGCCCGCACGCACGACCCCACGCGCCTCAAGCAAGCGCACAAACATGCTCAGACTGCGCGACACCGTGCCCCGCCGCCACACCAGCCAAGTGGTCAGATAGCGAAAATCCGCCGCCAATGGCCAGACACTCACCGTTGCGCTGCCGGGCATGCTCTGCAGCATTTTGCGCGGCATCAGCGCCAGCCCGGCGCCCGCGCTGACGCAGGCGAGCATGCCGTGGTAAGACTCCATCTCGAAGATTTTGCCGGGCACGGCGGCGTCGGTGCTGAACCACTTTTCAAAGTGATGCCGGTAAGAGCAATTGGAGCGGAACGCGTAAATATTCTCGCCATTCACATCCGCCGCGCGCTGGACTGCAGCGTGATTGAGCGGCGCTATGATGACCATTTCTTCTTCGAACGCCGGCACGCCTTCCAGCGCGGGGTGCAACACCGGGCCGTCGACAAATGCGGCAGCAAGGCGCCCGGAAAGTACGCCGTCGATCATCGTCCCGGACGGCCCGGTGGACAGGTCCAGATCGACTTTCGGATGGAGCTGGTTGTACGCCGCGAGCAATTGGGGGATGCGCACCGCCGCCGTGCTTTCCAGTGAGCCCAAGGGAAACGCACCTTGCGGTTCTTCCCCCGCCACAGTGGCCCGGGCTTCCTGCACCAGGTCGAGAATGCGCCGTGCGTACTCGAGAAAACTCCATCCGGCCGGTGACAGACGCAAACGGCTTTTCTCGCGGATGAACAGATCGACGCCCAGATCCTGCTCAAGCTGTTTGATCCGCGTGGTCAGGTTCGACGGCACGCGATGGATCTGCGCCGCAGCGGCGCTGATGCTGCCGTGCTCGGCAACGGCTTTGAAGATTTCCAGCTGCACCAGATCCACAGTCATTCTCCAATCGTGAAAGAAACACTCTTTATTATTCAGTTTCCAGAAAACAAACACCACCCTACTCTAGGCCCATTCACTGAACACGCAGGATGAAAAGCCATGAGCCAGATTTCCAGCCAGACCCACGCCATTTCGATCAACCCCGCCACCGGCGAGCAGATCGCTGCCTACGCGTTTGAATCCGCAGAAGCCCTCGACGCTGCGCTGACCCGTGCCGCGTTCGGCTTTGGCAAGTGGAAACGCAAGCCGCTGCAGGATCGCTCCCGGGCCCTCACTGCGCTGGCCGGCGCTCTGCGTGAAACCGCCGAAGAAATGGCCACCATGATCACCCTGGAAATGGGCAAGCCGATTGCCCAGGCTCGTGGTGAGATCGAAAAATGCGCCAAGCTCTGCGAGTGGTACGCCGAACACGGCCCGGCCATGCTCAACGCCGAACCGACTCAAGTCGAAGGCGGCAAGGCGCGCATCGAATACCGTCCGCTCGGCCCGATTCTGGCGGTGATGCCGTGGAACTTCCCGATCTGGCAAGTGCTGCGCGGTGCAGTCCCGGCGCTGATCGCCGGCAATACTTATGTGCTCAAGCATGCGCCGAACGTGATGGGCAGCGCCTATTTGCTCCGTGACGCGTTTACCCGCGCAGGGTTCGCAGCAGGCGTGTTTGAAGTGCTCAACGTCACTCCGGAAGGTGTTTCCAGCGCCATCGCTGACCCGCGTATCGCCGCCGTCACCTTGACCGGCAGTGTCCGCGCCGGTATGGCCATCGGCGCCCAGGCTGGTGCCGCGTTGAAGAAATGCGTGCTGGAACTCGGCGGCTCCGATCCGTTTATCGTGCTCAACGATGCCGATATCGATGAAGCCGTGCAGGCCGCCGTGATCGGGCGTTACCAGAACTCCGGCCAGGTCTGCGCGGCCGCCAAGCGTCTGATCATCGAAGAAGGCGTAGTCGAAGAGTTCACCCGCAAATTCGTCGAAGCCACACGCAAACTGAAGGTTGGCGATCCGTCGTCCGCCGACACTTACATCGGCCCGATGGCGCGCTTCGATCTGCGTGACGAACTGGATCAACAAGTGCGCGACACCCTTGAAGAAGGCGCGACCCTGCTGCTGGGTGGCGGCAAGGTTGAAGGTGCGGGCAACTACTACGAACCCACCGTGCTGGCCAACGTCACCGACCGCATGACCTCGTTCAAACAGGAACTGTTCGGCCCGGTCGCCTCGATCATCACCGCCCGCGATTGCGCGCATGCCATCGCTTTGGCCAACGACAGCGAGTTCGGCCTGACCGCAACGATCTACACCGCCAACGTGCAACTGGCCCAGCAATTGACCAGCGAACTGGAAACCGGCGGCGTGTTCATCAACGGCTATTCCGCCAGCGACCCACGCGTGACCTTCGGTGGCGTGAAGAAAAGCGGCTTCGGCCGTGAGCTGTCGCACTTCGGTGTGCGCGAGTTCTGCAACGCGCAGACTGTTTGGCTGGATCGCAAATAATCCAAGCCTTTGCACCGTCTCCTGCAGGAGCTGCCGCAGGCAGCGATCTTTTGATTTTGTTTTTCAAGATCAACTGATCGCAGCCTGCGGCAGCGCCTACACAGGCATCAGCGTCTATAGTGAACGGGTTCCTGCCCTGAAGGCCCGTTGTCCATGGTCAACACCGAACACCTGATCATCTGCGAGCACTGCGATTGCGTGTACGAAAAAGTCGCGCTCGCCAAACATCAGAAGACCCTCTGCCAGCGTTGCGGCGGTGTACTGCAGCGCTTCAGCGGGTTGACGGTTGAACAGCGTCTGGCCCTGACATTCACGGCTGCGGTGCTGTGGCTGTTCGCCAACTTCTATCCGGTGATGAGCATCAGCCTCAAAGGCCTGAAAAACAGCGCAACGCTGTGGGATTCGGTGCTGGCGTTGAGTCAGGGACCAATCACCTTCATGGCGATGGTCGCGGCGATCTCGATCATCATCGCTCCGGCCTTTCAACTGGTGCTGCTGATCTGGGTGCTGAGTTACGCCCTCAGCGCCCGGCGCGCGCCGGGATTCAAGGTGTGCATGCGCTGGCTGGAAACGTTGCGCCCGTGGAGCATGCTTGAGGTGTGCTTGCTGGGGGCTATGGTGGCGGTGTTCAAACTGGCCGGACTGCTCGATGTCTTGCCCGGCATTGGCCTGTTTGCGCTGGCCGTGCTGAGCCTGATGATGATCCGCATTGCCGGCCGCGATATCCGTGACCTCTGGGACATCTCATGAAGCGACCACCGACCGCCAGCGAACTCGACCTGTGCCTTTGCCACAGTTGCGGCCTGGCCTGCGACATGAGCGACGAACCGCACGAATGCCCGCGCTGCGACGCCCCGTTGCATCGGCGCAAGATCAATTCCCTGACCCGCACCTGGGCCTACTTGCTCGCGGCGCTGGTGTTCTATATCCCGGCCAATCTGCTGCCGGTGATGAACACCACCATGCTCGGCAGTGGCTCCGACAGCACGATCATGAGCGGCGTGCTCGAGTTCTGGCAGCACGGCGCCTGGGACATCGCGCTGATCATCTTCATCGCCAGTATCGCGGTGCCGGGGGTCAAGTTCGTCGCCCTGACGCTGCTGCTGATCACCGTGCAACGCGACAGCGGCTGGGCACGCCGCGAGCGGTCGAAGCTGTACCGCTTCGTCGAGCTGATCGGCTACTGGTCGATGCTCGACGTGCTGGTGGTGGCTCTGGTCGCGGCGCTGGTGAAATTCCAGGCGCTGGGCGATATCGAACCGCGCCCGGGCATCCTGTTTTTCGGCATGGTGGTGGTGTTCACCATGCTCTCGGCAATGAGCTTCGACCCGCGCCTGATCTGGGACAACGCCCCGGACGACGAACCGCTCAGCGACGCAGAACCGCCAGCAGCACCTGCAACGGATGGCGCAATGCCTGATCCGACTGGCGCTTGACCTGACTGCGGCACGAATAGCCGGTGGCCAATGCCTCGCCCTTCTCTGCGGGCGCATCGATTTGTCGGGCCCAGGATTGCTCGTAGATCACCGCCGACGTTTGGCGATTACGCGCCTCGTGGCCATAGGTGCCAGACATCCCGCAGCAACCGGTGGCCTGAGTCGCCAGTTTCAACCCCACTCGCTCGAACACTTGCTCCCATTGCCGAGTGGCAGCCGGGGCATTGGTTTTCTCGGTGCAATGCGCCAGCAACCGGAACGTCTCGGCACTGCTCTGGCGGGCCTGTTCCGGCATGACCTCGAGCAACCATTCCTGCAGCAAAGCGACTTCCGGGCATTGCTGCATGCCGGGCACTTTCTGATATTCCTGGCGATAAACCAAGGTCATTGCCGGATCCAGTCCCAGCAATGGCACGCCAATGTCCGCCAGCTCACGCAACTGCCGCGCGTTGCGCAACGCCGCACGGTTGAACGCCGACAAAAAGCCTTGCACATGCAGCGGCTTGCCGTTGGCGCTGAACGGCGCCAGATAAACCTGGTAACCCAAACGTGAAATCAGTTCGACCAGATCTGCCAGCAGCGGCGCTTCGAAATAACGGGTAAACGCATCCTGTACCAGCACCACGCTGCGTTCGCGTTGCGCCGGAGTCAGCGCAGACAAGGTCGACACTGTCGCCGGTTGCACCTGCCAACGCCGCATCGCCGCGTGGAAATCGAAACGGCTGAGCAACGGCACATCGACCATGCCGCCGACGCGTTCGAGCATGCCGCGAACCAACGAGGCGCCCATCAAGCCGTTGTACAGCGCCGGAATCCGCGCCATGTGCGGGATGGTGTATTCCAGCGAGGCGATCAGATAGTCCCGCGCCGGACGCAGATAACGGCTGTGATACAGCTCAAGAAACCGCGAACGAAACTCCGGCACGTTGACCTTCACCGGGCATTGCCCCGCGCAGGATTTACACGCCAGGCAACCGGCCATGGCGTCGTAGACCTCATGGGAGAAGTCCGCCGCTTGTGCGCGGCTGTTGCGCCAGCGCTGCCAGAATGTGCTGAAAAATGCCGGTCGGCGAATCGCATCCGACAACACATCAACCCCCGCCTCACCTTGCAGGCGCAGCCACTCGCGGATCAACGACGCGCGGCCCTTGGGCGATTGCGCGCGTTCGCGGGTGGCTTTCCAGGACGGGCACATCGCATCGTCCGGGTCGAAGTTGTAGCAGGCGCCGTTGCCATTGCAGTGCATGGCGGCGCCGTAGCTCTGCCAGACTTTCTCGTCGATCTGCCGATCCAGTTCGCCGCGCAGGGTCACCTCATCGATCTTCAACAACGCCGCGCCGGTGTTGGCTGCTGTGGCGATCTTGCCTGGGTTGAACTGGTTGAACGGGTCAAACGCCGCTTTCAATGCTTGCAGTGCCGGATACAGTTCGCCGAAAAACGCCGGCGCATATTCCGAACGCAGGCCTTTGCCATGCTCGCCCCACAGCAGGCCGCCGTAACGTTGGGTCAACGCCGCGACGCCATCGGAGACCGGGCGCACCAGCGCCGCTTGCTGCGGATCTTTCATGTCGAGAATCGGCCGCACGTGCAGCACGCCGGCATCGACATGGCCGAACATGCCGTACTGCAAACCGTGGCTGTCGAGCAAGTCGCGCAGTTCGGCGATGTACTCGGCCAAGTGCTGCGGCGGCACCGCGGTGTCTTCGACAAACGGCTGCGGCCGCGCTTCACCGGCAACGTTGCCGAGCAGCCCGACCGCGCGTTTGCGCATGCCGTAGACCTTGTTCACCGCCGCATGACCAACGGCCAGGGTGTGGCCGAGTCGCTCGACAGTGCGGTCACTGGCCAGGTGCTCGATGAAGGCTTCGACCCTGCGCTGCAGATCTTCGGGATCATCACCGCAGAACTCGACAAGGTTGATGCCCAGCGTCGGCCGCCCGGCGCTCTCCGGGAAATACTCGGCCACGCCGTGCCAGACGATGTCCTGCATCGCCAGCAGTAACACTTTCGAATCCACGGTTTCGATCGACAGTGGCTTGAGCGCCATCAGTGCGCGGGCATCGCGCAAGGCGTCCATGAACCCTGCGTAACGAATATTGACCAGCATCGTGTGTTTGGGGATCGGCAGCACATTCAGCTTCGCCTCGACCACAAAGCCGAGCGAGCCTTCGGCGCCACACAACACGCTGTTGAGGTTGAAGCGGTTGTCGGCTTCACGCAGGTGCGCCAGGTCGTAACCGGTCAGGCAACGGTTGAGGTCGGGGAAACGCTGTTTGATCAGTTCGCCCTGCTCATCAATGATCTGCCGCGCACAACGATAGACTTCGCCGACCCGATCCTCACGGGCGCACTGTGCGGCCAGCTCGTTTTCCTCAAGCGGCAAACCGTGCAGGCGCTCGCCGCCACGCAGGATCATGTCGAGTTCGAGGACGTGGTCACGGGTCTTGCCGTAGGTGCAACTGCCCTGGCCGCTGGCATCGGTGTTGATCATGCCGCCAACGGTGGCGCGGTTGGAGGTCGACAGCTCCGGGGCGAAAAACAGCCCGGCGGATTTCAATGCGGCGTTGAGCTGATCCTTGACCACCCCGGCCTGCACCCGCACCCAGCGCTCTTCAACGTTGATTTGCAGAATGCGGTTCATGTGCCGCGACAAGTCGACGACGATGCCGTCGGTCAACGATTGGCCATTGGTGCCCGTGCCGCCACCGCGCGGGGTGATGACCACTTGCTGATAGGCCGGTTCAGCGATCAGTCGTGCAACCCGCGCGACGTCATCGGCGTCCATGGGAAACACTGCGGCCTGCGGTAAGCGCTGATAGATCGAGTTGTCGGTGGCCAGCACCACACGACTGGCGTAGTCAGCGCTGATCTCACCGCGAAATCCACTGGCCTTCAGGGCTTTGAGGAACTGCTGATAATCGGTGGTCAGAGCGGTAGCGGGCGACAGCTGGGCAATCATCGGTCAGGGTATCTCGGTCAAAATCGGGCCGTGCGGCGGTGAACAGTTGTACGCAACGAATGATTGCGTCAGGCTCCGCCATCTCATGCCGCCCATGTTCATTGCTGAAGGACAACGGGACAAGCATAAATTCGACCCGCTATTAATGACTTTTACGAATGAATCCGCGAACGCTCACCCCCTCCATGTCGTTATTGCTGGCCTTTGAAGCCGCCGCGCGCCACGAAAGTTACACCCGCGCCGCCCATGAACTGTCGCTGACACAAAGTGCGGTCAGCCGTCAGGTGCAGATTCTGGAGAAGATGCTGGGCATGCGCCTGTTCAATCGGGAGGGACGCAAAGTCGTCCTGACGGATGTCGGGCGCATGTATCAACGCGAACTCGCCGAAGCCCTCGGACAGATCCGCAGCGCGACCCTGCAAGCCATGGCGTTTGGTTCGGGAATCCACAGCTTGCGGCTGGCGACGCTGCCGACTTTCGGTTCGAAGTGGTTGTTGCCGCGACTCAAGGACTTCTACACCGCCCACCCGGGCATGACCGTACACCTGCATTCGCGCATCGAAGCCATCGACTTTGATACCAGCGAAATCGACGCGGCGATTTGTGTCGGGGGCGGTGAATGGCCGGGGCTGACGGCCCTGCCCTTGCATACCGAAGAACTGGTGGTGATCGCCAGTGCGCAGCTATCGGCCGCCGAGCGCAACAATGCCGAGCAACACATCACCGGCCAGTTGCTGCTCAACGTCAGCAGCAACGCCCAGGCCTGGGCCGAGTGGTTCACTTATCACGGCCTGCCGCACCGCAGCATGCGCATCGGCCCGAGCTTTGAAATGACCTCGCACCTGATTCAAGCCGTGCGGGCCAACATTGGTGTCGGCCTGGTGCCGCGGATTCTGGTGGAGGATGAACTGCTTAATGGCGAACTGCTGCAACTGGGTGAGCCGATCACCAGCCGTCGCAGCTACTATCTGGTGTATCCGCCGCGTAACGAAGCGTTGCCGTCACTAAAGGCGTTTCGGGATTGGTTGGTGGATACGCTCTGATACGTATCAGCGCTTTAGCGGTGGAGGCGCACTGGGCCCCTTGAAAAGTGGTTTTTCCAAAGGTTTTCCGTCGGGCCCAAAGAATAGATATTCGTATTTCTTTGGCATTAACTGCATAGCTCTGGCGGTCATGACGAACCCTCTGATGCCGGGCTGAATTCAACCCATTTAACCTTCGCGGAATCTATCAGCAAAAACTCAGCACCAAAAGGCGTCGTTTGGCCACTGGCATCGAGCCAGCGCGGATTATGGATCAGGAACGGCCCATTGGCTGACTCCGGCGGCCACTCGGCCGGCCAGCCAGCGACGCGCCTTTCGTCATGCAAATGCAGGGTGATGAGCCGATCAAATTGCGCAAATGCGCAGAACCATTCACTCGGGTAGGAAGATTGTTTCGTTACGTTTCTGCGACGCAACCAGCCATGCAACCTGTCATTGGTAGCCAGACAACAGGACAGCAATCCAAGTATCAGCGAAGAAAAGAATGCCCATGACGTCTGCGCCTTTCCATCCCATATCCCTACAGAAAGCCCCTTCGCCCCCACCCACAGACAGACCACACCAATACCTGTTACTGCCCCGTGAATCACAAACGTAAATATCAACGCCTGCACAATCTGCCCAAACGTGTCAGGTCGTTTGAATGCAGTGAGCGTATAAAAAATCCAGGTAGAGACAAATCCGGGTATGAGGTACTGCAGCAACGGAATAACGTCTTTGACCAGATCATCCATGATCTGCGGCTCCTTGAAAGACCTGCCGCCCCCGTTTGAGGGCTGGCACTCAAAAGCCTAGTGCACGCTGAAAAAATGCTCGTAGCCAACTGTCACAGGTCATTACCCGAGACCAAGAACCAGAGGCCCTCGCCAAGCCAACCATTCTCGACATCGCAAGAAAGGTCGGGCGCAACGCGCCGCCGCAATTCGGCCAGCAAGTGCAAGACTGGATTCAGGATCACCGCGAGAATAAAGGCAACTTCGCGACCATCGCGCTGACCGACATTTCAGACTGACCACCCCTGAAAAAAGTCAAAAAAAAGCAGAAACCGTGAATCCGGTTTCTGCTTTTTTTGCGTCGACAACGGGGGTTACAAGCAATCGCGTACCGATTTGCGCAACGACCCGGACTTGGCCCACGGCGGCCCCTGATACAACGACACCCGGCTGCCATCCTTGTATTTTACGATGTCGAGGATCTCGTCAGCCGTAACAATGCTTGGCGCAGTAATGCGGTAACCATTGGAAATCGATGTCTGCGTGGTTTTGGCAACATCCTGCTGCCATAGCGGCAAGACACACGCGGCATAGTCTTTGGGCGCTTTGCCGCTGGTCTTGCTGACATTCGGCTCACCCGGCACCAACGAAGTCGGCAACGAGCACCCCGCCAACATGGCCAACGCCAGACCCCCGATCCATATCCGCATAATGTTTTCCTGCTAAAAAAAAGCGAATGTACCGCCTAACCGGGCACACATCCATCGTGGCATCACGCCTGCGGTCAAGACTGGACAATTTTTTACAACCCTTAAGCGCAATGACGACGAGCTACACGCGCCCGGCAAAAATTCCGACTACTCTGTTTTACCGAGAATGCTCCGGAGGTGATCATGCGGCTCAATGAATACGAACACGAACTTCAGCGCGACCTGCAAAGCGTCGCATCGGATCTGCGCTGGTCGGCAGTCGACCTCAAGCGCATCGCCGAACAACTGCGCAAGTCCGGCAACGAAGCGGACGCCCAGGCAGTGCTGAGATCCTGCGAAGTCTTGCAAAGCGATGAAGAACGGCTGCAACTGTATGCCAAGGAAGTGAAGGCACGCGCCATCAGCCGAATAAAAGTCCACTGACACTGACCAGGCCCGCCCACCCACAAGAGCCCCGGTACAAACCGGGGCTCTTTCATTGCACGCCGATTTCGCCAAAGTGCCGACAGGCACCGCTGCCCTCGCCCGCCAAAGACCCGGCACTTTTCTTAAGAGCACAAGCTCCAACCCCCAAGGAACCTTTAAACAAAGGCCCGGCTCGAATATTGCAGTTTTATTTCTATTTTGTGACAAGCAGTAAACAGGTAACAGATGAAAGTACGCGCGACCGTCATTTGCGAACAGGATCGACACATTCTCCTGGTGCGCAAACCCCGATGCCGCTGGACCTTGCCCGGCGGCAAAGTCGAGCCAGGGGAAACCCGAGCGGACGCTGCCGTGCGCGAGTTGCAGGAAGAAACCGGACTGGATGCCGACGGTGTGTTGTATCTGATGGAACTGCAAACCGGCGGCACGCGACATCACGTCTATGAGGCCTCGGTGACCAACATTGATCAAGTACGCCCGCAAAACGAGATAATCGATTGTATGTGGCACCCACTGAACGCCGTACACAATCTGAACACCAGCGAGGCGACCTTGCGCATCGTCCAGGCCTTTCAACGGCGCTTGTAAGATTTAACCGGCAAACGCCCTGCGGCCCGCGCTCATTTCCGTGCGCAGTTCACCGATAAAGTTGGAGATGTCACGGACAGTGACGAGATGTTCCGGGGAAACGCCATTGAGCAGCAACTCGACCCGCCCACTCTCAGGCTCATACACCTTAATGCGCAGCAACCCTTGCTCCACTTGAGTGCAGTCGCACTTAAGTGCCGGGAAGCCGGATTCGACAATGCGGCAAATGTCGGCGATGGCAAGCATGGCGGACGCCTCGCAGGCGATGGGTCGATCAATCCATACAGCATAGATGAGCGATTGGCGCCCCGCTCGCCTCGAAAACGCCAACTCGATCACGTTTTTCGCACGACCTGTCAGTGCGCGCCATGATCCCAGATCCAGTTCCAGATGCCCGGCAACTGCACGTCCTGCGAACTTTGCTGAACGGTTCGGGCCAGGGCGGCCTTCTCCAATGCCGCGTGATCGTCATAGAACGGCTTGTCCGCCAGCCTTACGCCGGTGGCTGCGGCGCTATCGAGCAGGATTTGCAGGTATTCGCGAGTATGCCGAGCGGTATATCGATTGAGGTCATGAAAGGTCACCACCACCGGAATCACGCCATCCACCGTCGGAAATTCGCCGAGGGCAATGCGTTCCCGCACTTGCGAAAGCTGCAGCAGCATATTCGCCCGCCGCCGCGGGCTGGCATTGAAGCCCCAGATCTTGCCGTCATTGGCACTCAGATCCGTCAACAACACGTGCAAGCCATGCTGCTGATAGGCCGCGAAGGTGCGTTTGTCGAAGTTCCAGAATGGCGGGCGCAACAACGTCGGCTGCGCGCCGGTGATGGTGGCAATGTCGGCCGTGCCGTTGCGCAGCGACTCTTCAAGCTCCTGCGGATCGAGCGAGCGATGATTGGTGTGCCAGTGAGTCGCCGTGTGAAAAGCGAGGATATGCCCCTCATCGTGCTCGCGTCGCATGATGCTGCGGCCAATCTCACTGTTGCCGGCTCGCGGCGCACGGGTCTGGACGAAGAACACCGCTTTGATGCCCGGTTGCACGGGGTTGTCCTTGAGGCTGTCGAGCACCGCCGCCGATGGGTTCCAGAAACTCGAGGCGCTGGGGCCATCGTCGAAGGTCAGCAGAAAACGCGCCGGGGCCTGAGCCTTCAGGCGTGTTTCGGTTTGCGCGGTCATTTCGACGGGCGCGGCGATGCAGCCGGCCAGTCCCAACACCATGGCCGCTGCACAAAGAAATCTGAATCCGGATGTCATGTTTTGCCTTGAGCCCGACCACTGCGGTCATGTTGTCGATTGGCAAAACTCCCTCGCCCTTATCCATCCCTGCACCCGGTTCTGCGAGCCGGGGTTGGATAAGGTACACAGGGTTTGGTTCCAGCGCTCGTTCAGTGAGCCAGTGCCTGCTGAAATGAGGTGTCGATAATCCCCGCCGTGGCCAGCGGTGCCGGCAACGCCTTTACCTTAAACAGGAAGTCGGCAGTGCTTTGCAGGTCCGTCGCGGCCTGCTGATCAACCGGTCCGACGGTCATATGTGCCTGGCGCAGCCAGTGCCGCGAAACCTCCTGATCGAGATTGGCTTTTTTCGCCCACAGGTCAGCGTATTCGTCGGTGTGGCTATCGACCCACGCGCGCGCCTGCTTCACACGCGCGAGAAAATCGGCAATCGCTGCACGTTTGCTATCAATCGACGGTGCGGACGCCGCGATCGCGCTGAGTCCCGGCATCAGGTTCTTCGCGGTCAGGATCGGACGCGCACCGGAAAACACGATCTGCTGGGAAATGTACGGTTCCCACACCGGGAAGGCGTCAATGCTGCCCTGGGGCAAAGCGGCGGCCGCATCGATCGGCATCAGTTTGACAAAGTCGACGTAATTCTCAGGCAAACCGCCCTGCTCCAGTGCGCGCAACGTCAGTTGCTGACTCCAGGCGCCCGGCCAGTAAGCGACTTTCTTGCCTTTGAGGTCGGCAATGGTTTTCACCGGCGAATCCTTCGGCACCAGCAACGCGATGGTGTCCGGGTTCTGCCGCGACACCCCGATCAGTTTCACCGGCGCCTGTTTCGCGGCGAGAAACAAAAAACCTGAATCACCAAGGAAGCCCAGATCCAGCGCTCCGGTTTGCAACGCCTCCGCCAGCGGAGCGGCCGCCTGGAAATGTTTCCAGTCCACCGTGTATGGCGCGTCTTTCAACACCCCCGAGGCTTCCACCGAGGCGCGAATGTTGTAGTAGTTCTGGTCGCCAACGTGCAAGACCAAAGACTCGGCAGCATAAGAAAGCGGCGAGGCAAACAGTGCAGCGGTCAACGCATGGCGTAGGAGACGGGAAAGCTTCATGGCGAGTCCTGCGAATGGAGAATGCATAGACCATAACGCTCTTAATTAACCACATTGAAATTCGATTAATGCATAATCTCATCACTGCAGAGATCAAGTGTTTACCAGGCAACAGTGGCGCACCAGACTGTTGGCGGAGCAACACTGAAACCTCTATGAACCTCGCCTTCACCCTTGTAAAACGGGCTTTCGGCGTACATGGCACAGAGCCTGCAATATTCCATTCATGCAGGAAGCATTCGACAAAAATATTTTTTTGGACATAAGAAACTGTGCCTTTGCCGGAGCACCCCATGAAACTGTCACGTCCGTTTTTCCACCTCAAAACGCTGCTGGCCGCCAGTGCGATGGTCTTGATTCTGCAACCACTTGCTCACGCCGCCGAAACCGCCCCGGCACAAGTCCACCTTGACTACGCCTATTACTCACCCGTCAGCCTGGTGCTTAAACACTTTGGTTTCCTCGAAAAAGCCCTGCCGCAAACCAAAGTCAGTTGGGTACTGAGCCAAGGCAGCAACCGCTCGCTGGAGTACCTCAACAGCGGCGGCGTCGATTTCGCCTCCAGTGCCAGCCTCGCCGCGGTGTTGAGCCGTGCCAACGGCAGCCCGATCAAATCGGTTTACGTTTACAGCCGCGCCGAATGGACCGCGCTGGTCGTACGCAAAGACTCGCCGTACCAAAGCATCGCCGACCTCAAAGGCAAGAAGATTGCCGCCACCAAGGGCACCGACCCGTATTTGTTTACCCTGCGCAGCCTGCAACAGGCCGGGCTGAAAAAGGACGACGTGGAACTGGTGCATTTGCAACATCCGGACGGCCGCACCGCGCTGGAAAAAGGCGATGTCGACGCCTGGGCCGGCCTCGATCCGCACATGGCGGCCAGCCAGGTGCAGGCCGGCTCGCGCCTGCTGTACCGCAACCCGGCGTTCAACAGTTATGGGGTGGTCAGCGTGACCGAGCAATATGCCAAGGAGCATCCGCAGACCATCGAAACCGTGATCAAGGCCTACGAGCAGGCCCGCGAATGGGCACTGAAAAACCCGGATGAATTCGCCAACCTGCTGGCCAAGGAATCCGGCCTGCCGCTGGACGTGGCCAAGCTCCAATTGTCGCGCACTGACCTGAGCACCCCGCAACTGACCGCCAGCGATGTCGTCGCCTCCAAAGCGGCCGCGCCGATTCTGGTTTCCGAAGAACTGGTGCGCCGTGGCGTGAATGTCGATCAAGTCATCGATCAATTGCTCGACAGTGGCGTGCAGCAAGCCGTCGCCCACCAGTAATCGAACAGACTCATCCCGAATCCGCGCGCGTCGCGGATTCGTCGTGAGCGGAGCCCAAGCCATGACTACTCACAGCAAAGACCTGCCCGCGCCACTCGCCGTGCCGCGACGGCAGCCGTCTCCTCTCAACCCGACATGGCAACGGCGCTTCAAAGGCGTGGCCCTGCCGCTGCTGATTGTCGTCGCGCTGGAGATCATCGTGCGCATCGGCTGGCTGCCGTCCTATCAAATGCCGGCGCCGAGCGACATCGCCCTGACCCTCACCGACCTCGCCGAAGGCGCCTTGTGGAAACACATCGGCGCCAGCCTGATTCGCGTGCTGCTGGGTTTTGCCATCGGTGCCGGCCTCGCACTGGTGTTTGCCGCGTGGGTCGGTCTGAGCCGCGAAGCCGAGGCTTATCTGGAGCCGACCTTCGCCGCGTTGCGCTCGATCCCGAGCCTGGCCTGGGTGCCGCTGTTGCTGCTGTGGCTGGGCATCGACGAGACCTCGAAAATCGTCCTGATTGCCATCGGCGCGTTCTTTCCGGTGTACGTCAACGTGGTCGCGGCGATTCGCAACATTGATCGAAAACTGGTGGAAGTCGGCCATATCTGCGGCTTCAGCCGCCTGCAACTGGTGCGCCGGATTCTGCTGCCGGCGGCCCTGCCCGGCTTGTTCACCGGCCTGCGCAGCGGCATGAGTCTGGCGTGGATGTTTCTTGTCGCGGCCGAACTGATCGCGGCCACCAAAGGCCTGGGTTACTTGCTCAGTGACGGCCGCGAAACGTCACGACCGGATATCGTGCTGGCGGCGATCATCGTGCTCGCCTTGCTCGGCAAACTCAGCGACGGCTTGCTCGCCGCGCTGGAACGTCGCTGGTTGCGATGGCGCGACACGTTCACTGGTCAGGACGCAAAGGAGTAAGGCAAAGAGCCAACTACGCTGACATTATCCAACCGGAGGTTCAGCCGATGTGCGGAAGACTCTCGCAGTACCGCGGCATTCACGACTTTGTCGCGGTGCTGAGCATTCCCGATGCGCTGATCAATCATGTCGGCGACGCTCCACTGGCGCGCTACAACGCCGCGCCGACCACTGCTCTGGCGGTTCTCCATCAGCACCAACAGCACCTGCATGCGGACAACCTGCGCTGGGGCTGGCGCCCGCACTGGGCAAAAGAGCGCCCTGCACCGATCAATGCGCGCGTGGAGAAAGTCGCCCACGGCGCGTTCTTTCGCGCGATCTGGCGTCACCGCTTGATCGTGCCCGTGGACAACTGGTTCGAATGGGTCGATACCGAGGAGAAAATCCGACAACCGTGGCTGATCCGTCGGGCGGATCGCGGGCCGGTTTTCTGCGCCGGGATCGGACAATTTCCGACACCGGGCACGGATGCCCGAGACCACGATGGTTTCGTGATCATCACTGCCGACAGCGTGGGCGGCATGCTTGATATTCATGATCGACGCCCGGTGGTATTCAACTCAGAGCTCGCAAGCGAATGGCTCGACCCCGCTACCCCCATAGAGCGCGCCGAGCAAATGCTGCTGTTCGAAGGGGAAGGCACTGAGGTGTTCGAATGGCACAAGGTCGACAAAGCGGTTGGCAATGCTCGCAATCAAGGCGCCGACCTGATCGCCAAATTCGCCTGAAAATTCACCTGCACTGCACGTTTATCCCTGTAGGAGCTGCCGCAGGCTGCGATCTTTTGATCTTCAACATGCAAGATCAAAAGATCGCAGCCTGCGGCAGCTCCTACTGGGTGATACGTGATCTTTACAGGAGGTGTTTCAGACCTGAGACAGCGTTGATGAAACAGTCGTTTGAGCGAACTAACCGCCTGTCTGACATTTCAACCGTCATACATACATTTAGATGCACTACGGATAGCATGCGCGCCGCATTTCCATTTGGCATACCAGTTGACCTGCGAGTCAACAAACAAGGAAATTCCCTACAACTCTTTTTAAGCCTTGCAGAGAACTAAGTTGCGCGACGATTTTGCAATCAATCGGGTGAACGGCCTGGAATGTATCTATCTGTCCATGACAGAACGCTTTCAACTCGACTGTTTTATCGGCCACTACATCAAGACCCGAAACCTGCGCTCAGTCCCGGACATCGAACGCATCTTGCGCACCACCCTCGAGGGATATCCCGGCCACGCGCCGGTAATGGTCAACGAGCTCAATGCCTGGATCGACAAAACGTTGGGTTACCGGGCAGCACACCCCGATTTCACCAAGCTGGAAGACCTTTGAAAGGCGAAAAGCCCCGCTTCTGCGGTAATGCTGCTCACTTAAGCATTTGAATCCTCGCCGGGCTTCTTCGAAAATCCGATGTCAGATCTCTGGCATCGGATTTTTTATGTCTGTTCAACAGGACTTGCTCGACCTCGGCGACCTTTTCAACTTCTGTGACTTGAGCACATTCACTCAAAATATTCCCATCGAGTGGGTCGCGTCTGCGCTGGATCTGTCCAGCCAAGCCACTATCCGACGGCGTCGCTTGCCTGCCGACCAAGTGCTCTGGCTGGTGCTCGGCATGGCATTGTTTCGCGACGAGCCCGTTCATGAGGTCGCCCGACGTTTGAACATCTGCGCCCAAGGTCTGGCTTCTGACCATCTATTGGCCCGTAGCGGTGTAACCGAAGCCCGCAAGCGGCTCGGGGCCGACCCGGTTGAGTGGTTGTTTCGCAAGACGGGGACTCAATGGGGCGCAGAGCGCTATCGCGATGATACTTGGCAGGATCTGCAAGTATTTGCGGTGGATGGTGCGCTTTTACGTACGCCCGACACGCCTGAATTGCGAGACCATTTCGGTTCCGGAAACACCTCGACCGACCGCCAGACTCCCTTTCCCATGCTGCGTCTGGTGGCGCTGATGAATGTCCGTTCACACCTGATCCTCGATGCACAACTTAGCCCTTACCGGCGCAGCGAAATGCGTCTGGCCGATGAGTTTTTGCAGCAGATCCCCGACCACTCCGTGACGCTGTTCGATAAAGGGTTCTGGAGCGCCGATCTCATGCTCAGCCTGAGCGGCGACGGCAGTCACCGTCATTGGCTGATTCCGGCAAAAAAGGGATTGGTTTGCGAGGAGGTAGCCCGTTACAACGAGCATGATCGTTTGGTGCGTATGAACGTGTCGCCGCAAGCCAGAAAGCGAAATCCGACTCTTCCTACACACTGGGAGGCGCGTGAAGTCAGTTATGAAATTCAAGGCAAAGTAAAAACAGTCATGACGTCGTTGCCGGCCAAGATCTACACTCTTCCTCGGTAGGCTCATCTACCTCTTCGGTCGTCATGTCCACCTCGCTTTATCGAAAACAATCATCTTTCAAGCGTAGAACATTTTTCTTGCCGGCTTACAACCACCAGCGCAGTAAAAAGAAAACCGCCATGCTCAACAACATGCTTAGCAACGTACTGCGCGTGTACACCACCAGTCCAATCGCCACCAGCGAACTAAGCAAATACGGGTTATCCCACTGCAAGTTCAACTGTTTCTCCGGCAGGAACACGATGGGGCCGCAAATTGCCGTCAACATTCCTGGCACCGCAAAGCCCAGGAACTGCCGGGCATTACTGCTTAACCGCACCGGCAAACGCGGTTCCAGAAAGACATAGCGGTTGAGGAACACCAGAATCCCCATCCCGACAATCACTGCCCAGACCATCATGTGCGCCCCCGATACAGCTTGTTGCAGACAAATCCCGCGGTCATCCCGGCCAGCCCCGCCAGCACCAGCGCCGAGCCCCACTGCCAATAACTGAACAGCACCGAGCAAAACAACGACACCGCCACACAGACCACCGTCGGTACGTTGCGCACCACCGGCGTGATCAGTGCAATGAAGGTTGCCGCGATCGAGAAGTCCAGGCCCAGGTGCTCAAGCCCCAGAATGCTGCTGCCCAGAACAATCCCGGCGAGCGTAAACAGGTTCCACGCGATGTAGAACGTCAGGCCTACCCCCAACGCATACCAACGATTGAACTGCTGACGGTCGTGCTGGCTGGTCAACGCAAACAGTTCATCGGTGAGGAGAAAACCCAAGCCGATGCGCCAGCGGCCCGGCAGCGGCGAAATCACCGAGCGCATGCTCATCCCGTACAACAAATGCTGCGAAGTCAGCAGCACGGTGGTCAGCAGAATCGAGAAAATCCCGGCACCGCCCTTGAGCATGCCGATCGCCACCAGTTGCGCGGCACCGGCAAAGACAATGCTCGACAAGCCCTGGCCTTGCAGCGGCGTGAGATTGGCTTCGATCGCCATGGAACCCGCCAGCAAGCCCCACGGCGCGGTGGCCAGTGACAGCGGCATGATCGCCGCGGCGCCACGAAGAAACGCACTGCGCGGCATAAGTGAGTCAGACATAACGCTCTTCAACCTGGGGAAACGGTCGACGACTGTGCCAGTAGACAGCCGGTTCTGGCTTGAACAATCTTGCGCAATTGTCCATGCCCTGCGCGTAACATAGCGTTCATCACAAACGCGTCAGGGAGACGACATGCTGTACCGAATCGCAGCCGACGGGCTGGTGCTGTTTCATCTGCTGTTTATTCTGTTCGTGCTGTTCGGCGGGCTGCTGGTGCTCAAGTGGCCACGGCTGATGTGGCTGCATTTGCCCGCTGCCGCGTGGGGCGTTGCGGTTGAGGTATTACATCTGACCTGCCCGCTGACCTACTGGGAAAATCTGATGCGCCACGCCGCCGGGCAAACCGAGTACGCCGGCGGCTTCATCGAGCATTACATCTGGCCGGTCATCTACCCGGCGGGTCTGACCCCAGAGATCCAACTGGTGTTGGGCAGTGTGGTGCTGGCGGTCAATCTGTTGGTATACGGACGGTTGATCCGCTCGTGGAAACTGCGCCGGGCGAGCCGCATTCCGTTTTAACGCGAAACGGGTTTCAAGGCTTGCAGCCACGCCGGATCAAGGCGTGGCTGGTCAATGTCCAGACCCAGTGCCTGCATCCGCTCCTTATGCTGCTCGACTTCCCGATGCAATTGCGCATGATCGCTGGAGTTGCCGTCCAACTCATGCATTTGCGTCAAACCCAAGTGATAGAAGCGCAACACCTTCATCGCCGTCGGGTCATTGTTCTCCACCGCCGCCATCACCTGGTGCATCACATTGGTCACGCTCATCAAATTGCGCTTGAGCCGCCAACTATATACCGCCGGAGCCATCCAGGTCTGGTTCCAGAAACGTCCGCGCAACAATGCTGCCGTGAGCAGGAACGCCACAAACACGCCGCCGACATTGAACCGCAGATTATCGCCGCCGGGTTCGCCAAACAGCGCCACCGCCGCTGTTGAAAACAACATCGCCAGCAGCAAAAACAACACCGCAACAATCAGCGTGCTGCGCCGGGTCTGCTGGCGAAAGGTGACGGCGTCCATCGGCTGAATCTCGAACATCTGTAATGACTTCCTTGAGCGAGAAAAAAGGTGCAATGCAAAAACAGGCCTGCGCATTATCGCCTTACCGAGGGATTTAGCTATGCTGGGGCTCCTTTTCATCTTTTCAGCGTCCAACGGGGACATGGCGGTACAGCGCAGATCGTGCCATCTTCATTCATGGATACACACTATTCGGATGCCATCCGCCTGGTTTGGGAATGACATCGTTTTAAGGATCATTGCATGACCCAACGACACGTAATCAACGCCTCGGTCAGCCCCAAAGGCAGCCTGGAAACCCTTTCTCAACGTGAAGTTCAGCAACTGAGCGAAGCCGGATCCGGCAGCACCTACACCCTCTTCCGCCAGTGCGCCTTGGCCATCCTCAATACCGGCGCCCATGTTGATAACGCCAAGACCATCCTTGAAGCCTACAAGGACTTCGAAATCCGCATTCACCAACAGGATCGCGGTGTGCGCCTGGAGCTGTTGAACGCCCCGGCCGATGCCTTCGTCGATGGCGAGATGATTGCCAGCACCCGGGAAATGCTGTTCAGCGCCCTGCGCGACATCGTCTACACCGAAAACGAACTCGACAGCCAGCGCATCGACCTCAGCACTTCGCAAGGCATCAGCGACTACGTTTTTCATCTGCTGCGCAACGCCCGCACCCTGCGTCCGGGCGTCGAGCCGAAAATCGTCGTGTGCTGGGGCGGCCATTCGATCAACACCGAAGAATACAAATACACCAAGAAAGTCGGCCACGAACTGGGCCTGCGCAGCCTCGACATCTGCACCGGCTGTGGCCCCGGCGTAATGAAAGGCCCGATGAAAGGCGCGACCATCGCCCACGCCAAACAGCGCATTCACGGCGGTCGCTACCTGGGCCTGACCGAACCGGGCATCATCGCTGCCGAGGCGCCGAACCCGATCGTCAATGAGCTTGTGATCCTGCCGGATATCGAAAAGCGTCTGGAAGCCTTCGTCCGCGTTGGCCACGGCATTATCATTTTCCCGGGCGGCGCCGGTACCGCTGAAGAGTTCCTCTACCTGCTGGGCATTCTCATGCACCCGGACAACGCCGGCCTGCCGTTCCCGGTGATCCTGACCGGGCCGAAGCACGCGGCGCCGTATCTGGAGCAACTCGACGCTTTTGTCATCGCCACCCTTGGCGAAGCGGCCAAGCAACACTACGAAATCATCATCGACGATCCGGCCGAAGTAGCCCGTCAGATGACGACGGGTCTGAAAGTGGTGAAGCAGTTCCGCCGCGAACGCAACGATGCGTTTCACTTCAACTGGCTGTTGAAAATCGACGAAGGCTTCCAGCGCCCGTTCGATCCGACCCACGAAAACATGGCCGACCTCAAACTGCACCGCGACCAGCCACCCCATGAACTGGCGGCCAACCTGCGCCGGGCGTTCTCCGGAATCGTTGCCGGTAACGTCAAGGACAAGGGCATTCGCCTGATCGAAGAACACGGCCCGTATCAGATCCGCGGTGACGCAGCGATCATGCAACCGCTGGACGCGCTGCTCAAAGCCTTCGTCGCCCAACACCGCATGAAACTGCCGGGCGGCGCGGCGTATGTGCCGTGTTATCGAGTGGTCGCGTAAGCTTTCAGCCACCCCACAATCCCATTGTGGGAGCGGGCTTGCTCGCGAAGAGGCCGTGTCAGCCAATTAACGGTTGACTGACCCACCGCTTTCGCGAGCAAGCCCGCTCCCACAGGTTTCAGCGTTGTCACAAATCACGTATACGACGCAGACACTGTGGGAGCGGGCTTGCCCGCGAAGAGGCCCTGATCAGCAACCTCAATCCTCAGCCCTGCTCAGCACCCAATCGCACCGCCAACGCCTTCGCCTGTAACGCCACATCCGTCACTGCCGTACTCTCCCACCACATTCCGCGCAACGGCGGGCCCATGGCGAACAACCGATTCGCTGCCTGCCCGTGTTCGTTCAGCACTGCACCACCAATCGCAGCCGCGATCCCCAACGCCAACGGCCCCGGTCGCACCAATCCCCGCGCCAGCAACTGCTGCGGCAACGGTCGCGCCACCCGACGCCAGTCATACTCGATGCCACTGGAATTGATCAGCGCAGCGCCATGAACGACACCGGTTTCAGCCTCACCACGGCGCCGAATGCGAATACTCACACCATCCTCAATGCACGTCTCAAGCCCTTTGAAAGAAGCCGCCTGAATCCGCAAGCGCCCTTCGCCCTGCAACCGCTCGACCAACTGCGCACTCAGCGGTGGCGAACGGTGGTGATGACTTTCCCACCACGGCCGCACATGGCGTACGAATTGTCGACGCTGAACGTCAGTCGCCTGACTCCAAAGTCGCCCGATGTGTGCACGCACCGTGTCCAGCGGCGCCTGCCAATCAATGCCCTGAGCGATGGCCTCACGGCAATGCCGACGCACTTCACGCAGCAATTGTCGGGGCGAGCGAATGCTGTGATCCTCAGCAAGGAAGTCCACCCAAAACGGCGGTTGCCGCCGTACATGGGGCAGCAAGCCGTGACGGGAAAACACTTCGATCGGCCCGCGATGCCCGGCCTGCTCCAGCGAAACCACGGCATCCACCATGGTCAGGCCAGAGCCGATGATCAGCACCGTCGATTGCGGATCGAGTTGGCTCATGGCCGCGACATCCCACGGATCGAGGGCGGCGGCATTGAGGCCGCTGGATTGTTTTTGCGGGGTGCGTGCGGCGGGAAACATGCCAGTGGCGAGTACTGCGAATGCGCCACGTAAAAGTTGACCGTCACTTAACGTCAACTGCACCGAATCCGCGTCGGATTGCAGGTCGACGACTTCTGTGCAGAGATGCTCAACGGTCGAACCCCACTGCTCGCCGACCTTCCGCGCTTCGGCTAGACGCTGCTGTACATAGACCCCGAACAATCCGCGGGGCGGGAACAATTCACTGACGGACACCTGCTGCTCGCTAGACTCGGGCCATCCACCCGCTGCAATGTACTCAGTCAGCCATTGCGTCAGATCATCGGGATTATCCGGATCGACACTCATCCGCGCCGCGTTGCCATTGAGCGTATGGCCCAGTTCAACCGCGCTATACGCTTCGCCCCGACCCAGTTCGGCACGCGGCTCAATGATCAGGATTTTTCGCTGACCCGGCAAGCGCAGCAATTGCGCCGCCAGCATCGTGCCGCTGAGGCCGCCGCCGATGATCAGGATGTCTGCTTGTTTTTTTAGAACCATGGAACGTTCTTTTGACGTGCCGTTCATGCCGCTCTCGTTATTCGATTTCTGCCGCTGTCGCGCCAGATTAATCATTTGAGAAGGGAGAATGAAAGCATCAGAAACGTTTACGGCAAACGCAGCAAAAAGATCGCTACCTGCAGGAAACAAACTTTGTAGAAACTAAAATAGGCCCCGGCAGCTGAGGCCTATACCTCTAGAAGACAGTTTGTATCAATGGAAAATATTGTAGAAAACGGATTCCGATTCGTTTTGATTTTCGTGAATGTCATAGATCAGGTAACAAAGCTCCTTGCTCGGGCCGAGCAAGTCCAGCAACTTCGCCTTGGGAATGAGAACCTGGTATTTACTTCCCACTGGCTCAAAAGATTGCTGTTCCGCCAAGAGATGTAGCTTTCCCTGATTTTTGGCATAGACCTCAACTCTAGAGCCATGTTCTATATAAGAAGAAACCTCAATAATCGCCGTTGCACCCTGAGCAGGAACGTCCGACAGTTTGATTTCTCCATTTTCCGCTTCTTTAATTATTAGTGCTTTCAAGCGTGCCATATCCAACTCCTTCTTTATGTTTATGCGTGCACCAGGACGAGGCACGCGATATGGATTTGGCACTCAACGTACTTTTCTGTCTACTGTCAGAAATTACAGGTTCAACCTCTTTCCCGACGAACGGCATTCGGCAATCAAATCACCACATTACGAACAAACCGCGTCGCCACTTCCCCATCATTGCGATAGGCGTGCGGCTGGTTGCTGGCAAACATGAAGAACTCGCCCGCGCTGATGTGCTGCGGTTGCTCGCCAAGCATTAACGTCAGACAACCTTCGAAGACATAGATCTGCTCACTCCAGCCATCGGCATCCGGTTGCGAGGGGTAGACCTCGCCTGGTTGCAGACACCACTCCCATTGCTCGACTTCGCGGGTCGCGCTGGCTTTTGACAGCAATACCGCTTTGCTGCCGGGAATCACGCCGGCCCACGCCACCTCGTTGATCCGGCTCGGATCACGGGCGTCGGACGCCTGAATCAAGTCGCTGAAGGCAACGTCGAGCGCTTCGGCAACGCGATCAAGGGTGGTCAGGCTGACGTTTTTTTCACCCGCCTCGATCGCCACCAGCATGCGCCGACTGACCCCGGACTTTTCCGCCAGTGCGGTCTGGCTCATGTCGGCGGCATGGCGCAGACGCCGGACATTCTGGCTGACGTGTTGGAGGACGGAGGCTCGTTGACTGGAATCTTTGTGCACTATATTGCTCACTCGCTGGGGTTGGGCAGTATACTGCGCAACATTCGGCGCATTGTGCGTCGCTCTTTCTCCAGCGTGCAAGGACATGACGTCAGTGAATCGCCCCGATACCTCCCTTCGTTTCTCCCGCTTCAGCAAAGCCGAGTGTGTGCTGGTGCTGATCACTATGGTCTGGGGCGGCACCTTTCTGCTGGTGCAGCACGCGATGACCGTCAGCGGCCCGATGTTCTTCGTCGGCCTGCGCTTTGCCGCCGCTGCCGCCATCGTTGCCCTGTTTTCCTGGCGCCACCTGCGCGAACTGACCTTGTTTGAACTCAAAGCCGGCGCCTTCATCGGCGTGGCGATCATGCTTGGTTACGGCTTGCAGACGGTGGGACTGCAGACGATTCCAAGCAGTCAGTCGGCGTTCATTACCGCGCTGTACGTGCCGTTTGTACCCTTGCTGCAATGGCTGGTGCTGGGGCGGCGACCAGGTTTGATGCCGAGCATTGGCATCATGCTCGCGTTTACCGGGTTGATGCTGTTGTCTGGGCCGTCCGGGGCGTCGCTGAATTTCAGTCCCGGTGAAATCGCTACCCTGATCAGCGCCATCGCCATTGCCGCCGAGATCATTCTGATCAGCACCTACGCCGGCCAGGTTGATGTACGCCGGGTGACCGTGGTGCAACTGGCCACGACGTCGGTGTTGTCATTCTTGATGGTGGTGCCGACTGGAGAGGCGATTCCCGATTTTTCCTGGTTGCTGCTGTCGACTGCGCTGGGCCTCGGCGCGGCGAGTGCGGCGATTCAGGTGGCGATGAACTGGGCGCAGAAGAGTGTTTCGCCGACTCGGGCGACGTTGATCTATGCCGGGGAGCCGGTCTGGGCCGGGATTGTCGGGCGACTTGCCGGGGAACGGTTGCCGGCGATTGCGCTGGTGGGCGCCGGGTTGATTGTGGCGGCGGTGATTGTCAGTGAGTTGAAGACCAAGCGTCGAGAATCGCAACGCGAAGTGCATCTGGCTCAGGAACCTGAAGGTTAGGACGAGGGAAAGATCGGCCCCATGACACTGACTATTTTAAAAGAGCAGCGCTGAGCGCCTTTAAAGTGCGCACACCGCTGCCCTCATCCACTGCAGGACTGGATCTGCCAAAGCGAAAAAGGACGGTCACCACTCTGGCAGCACCACACTCAGTCCTTCACCTGATAAGTTTTCTTGGCAGAGAGTAACATTCCATCTTTTTTCTTTAATGTGTAATACACATCCGTCCAATCCGTTGAATCAAAGTGAACGTGTACCTTCTCCTTGAATCGGCATCTATTAATCTCCTCATATCAATTATGCGCGGTCAATCAACTTATAGATCGCGGAGGCAGAGGGAGTAGGATTGTCTCCTTGGACCAAGCTGTAATGTGCGACTACGGTATCGCCTTGCGAAAAAACGATGCCTAAAACAGAAAAACGCAGCGGCTTGCCGAGATGCGCCGCCGTCAGTGGCAAGTAGTTGAAGGAGGTACCGTAGCCCTCAACAAAGACCTGCAGAGTATCGCCGACCCTCGCCTGCGCGATTGGGGGAACCTCAATCGTGGCGCCCTGCGAGACCGTTGACCTCACAATCTCATTACCGTCCGCCTGAAGAATGACAGGTGGCGACATTTGTTCTGAGGCTTTGAAAAGTTTTACCTCGGATTGAACATTCATGTTTTCTACTCTCCTTGTACCTGTAAGGGTGGCCTGCGCCCGTCAGACGCTGACCGATCAGCGCACCACTCGGTGCTGCCGCTTCAGTAGATCGACCTATGCAAAGAGCGTCTACTGTCAGAAGTTACAGGTACAGGCCTTTTCCAGACGAACGGTAGCGGCACTGAGACGCTCCGATTCGGCTTCCAGACCCACCTCACAGGTATTCAACAATGACTTTCCCAGCACTGGAAACAATGCCAAACAGAAAATTCCAGACTACTTTGTAGGATTCTGAGACATCCTGGCGTTTGGTGATCGGGGAGCTGGCACGTATGATGCTTCACAAACTTCCGCAGATTAGAAGCCTATGTCCCTGATAGTTCTACTGCTTCTGCCATTCATTGGCAGCTGTCTGGCAGCGGTGCTGCCACACAACGCGCGTAATACCGAATCCCTGTTGGCAGGCCTGGTCGCTCTGATCGGCACCGTTCAGGTGGCAATGTTGTACCCGCAAATCGCCCACGGCGGCGTGATCCGCGAAGAGTTCATGTGGCTGCCCAGCCTCGGCTTGAACTTCGTTCTGCGCATGGACGGCTTCGCCTGGCTGTTCTCGATGCTGGTCCTCGGCATCGGCACCCTCGTCTCTTTATATGCCCGTTATTACATGTCGCCGGACGATCCGGTGCCGCGTTTCTTCGCGTTTTTCCTGGCGTTCATGGGGGCCATGCTCGGCTTGGTGATCTCCGGCAACCTGATCCAGATGGTGTTCTTCTGGGAACTGACCAGCCTCTTCTCGTTCCTGCTGATCGGCTACTGGCACCACCGCGCCGACGCCCGTCGCGGCGCCTATATGGCGTTGATGGTCACAGGGGCTGGCGGACTATGCCTGCTGGCGGGGGTCATGATCCTCGGCCATGTCGTCGGCAGCTATGACCTGGACAAGGTCCTGGCCGCCGGCGATCAGATTCGCGCACATGCCCTCTACCCCATCCTCTTACCCCTCATTCTTATCGGCGCACTCAGCAAAAGTGCTCAGTTCCCCTTCCACTTCTGGCTGCCCCATGCCATGGCGGCGCCAACGCCAGTCTCCGCGTACCTGCATTCGGCAACCATGGTCAAGGCTGGGGTTTTCCTGCTCGCGCGTCTGTGGCCATCGCTGTCCGGCAGTGAAGAATGGTTCTACATCGTCAGCGGCGCCGGCGCGTGTACCTTGTTACTTGGCGCTTATTGCGCGATGTTCCAGAACGATCTCAAGGGCCTGCTCGCCTACTCGACCATCAGCCATCTCGGCCTGATCACGCTGCTGCTGGGCCTGAACAGTCCGCTGGCCGCCGTCGCTGCGGTGTTCCACATCCTCAACCACGCCACGTTCAAAGCCTCGCTGTTCATGGCCGCCGGCATCATCGACCACGAAAGCGGCACCCGCGACATCCGCAAACTCAGCGGGCTGATCAAACTGATCCCGTTCACCGCGACGCTGGCCATGGTCGCCAGCGCCTCGATGGCGGGCGTACCGCTGCTCAACGGTTTCCTGTCGAAAGAAATGTTCTTCGCCGAGACCGTGTTCATCAACGCCACGGCGTGGGTCGAAGCTGCGTTGCCGATGGTCGCGACCATCGCCGGCACCTTCAGCGTCGCCTATTCGCTGCGTTTCACCGTTGACGTGTTCTTCGGCCCGCCGGCCACCGACTTGCCGCACACCCCGCACGAACCGCCGCGCTGGATGCGCGCGCCGGTCGAACTGCTGGTATTCGCCTGCCTGCTGGTGGGGATTTTCCCGGCACAAATCGTCGGCCCCTTACTGGCCGCTGCAGCGTTGCCGGTAGTCGGCGGCACCTTGCCCGAATACAGCCTGGCAATCTGGCACGGTTTGAACGCGCCGATGATCATGAGCCTGATCGCCATGTCTGGCGGCATCGCGCTCTACCTGTTGCTGCGCAATCAGTTCAGACAGGGCCGCTTCAAATATCCGCCACTGGTAGGTCGCTTCAACGGCAAGCGCCTGTTCGAACGCAGTCTGGTGGTAATGATGCGCCTGGCACGACGGGTAGAGCGCCGACTTGGCACTCGGCGTCTGCAGATGCAGCTGTTCCTCGTGGTGCTGGCAGCGGTGCTCGCCGGCCTGATCCCGATGCTGCACAGCACCCTGAGCTGGGGTGACCGACCGAAGATTCCGGGCTCCATCGTCTTCGTCACCCTGTGGCTGCTGGCGATTGCATGCGCCCTCGGCGCCGCGTGGCAAGCCAAGTATCACCGTCTCGCGGCACTGACGATGGTCAGCGTCTGCGGATTGATGACCTGCGTGACCTTTGTCTGGTTCTCCGCACCGGATCTGGCGCTGACGCAACTGGCGGTCGAAGTGGTGACCACCGTGCTGATCCTGTTGGGTTTGCGCTGGTTGCCACGGCGGATCGAAGAAGTCACGCCACTGCCGAGCAGCCTGCGCAAAGCGCGAATTCGTCGTCTGCGCGACTTGCTGCTGTCGATTGCGGTCGGTGGCGGCATGGCGCTGCTGTCCTACGCCATGCTCACGCGGCAGACGCCAAATGACATTTCCTCGTTCTACCTCAGCCGCGCCATGCCCGAGGGCGGTGGCAGCAACGTAGTCAACGTGATGCTGGTGGACTTCCGGGGCTTCGATACCCTCGGCGAAATCACCGTACTGGTCGCCGTGGCGCTGACCGTTTTCGCGCTGCTGCGCCGCTTCCGCCCACCGAAAGAAAGCCTGCAACTGCCAGCCCAGCAACGTCTGTTGGCGCCCGACGTGGTCACCGATCTGGTCAACCCGCGTTCGGCCAGTGACACCGCACTCGGCTTCATGATGGTGCCGGCGGTGCTGGTGCGCCTGCTGCTGCCGATTGCGCTGGTGGTGTCGTTCTACCTGTTCATGCGTGGCCACAATCAACCGGGCGGCGGTTTCGTCGCCGGACTGGTGATGTCGGTGGCGTTCATCCTGCAATACATGGTGGCCGGTACGCAGTGGGTCGAGGCGCAAATGAGCCTGCGGCCACTGCGCTGGATGGGCACCGGGTTGCTGTTCGCCACCGCCACCGGGCTCGGGGCGATGGTGGTCGGCTATCCGTTCCTCACCACCCACACCTGGCATTTCAGCTTGCCGTTGCTGGGTGACATCCATGTCGCCAGCGCGCTGTTCTTTGATATCGGTGTGTATGCCGTGGTCGTGGGCTCGACACTGTTGATCCTGACTGCCCTCGCCCACCAATCGGTGCGTGGCCACAAGACCGCGTCTCTGCCCAAGTCCGTCGCCAGCAAAGGAGCCGTCTGATGGAAGAAGTCATCGCAATCGCCATCGGCGTGCTCGCCGCATCCGGCGTCTGGCTGATCCTGCGGCCCCGGACCTTCCAGGTGGTCATGGGCCTGTGCCTGCTGTCGTACGGCGTCAACCTGTTCATCTTCAGCATGGGCAGCCTGTTCATCGGCAAGGAGCCGGTGATCAAGGATGGCGTGACCCAAGACCTGCTGCATTACACCGACCCGCTGCCACAGGCACTGGTCCTCACCGCGATCGTCATCAGCTTCGCCATGACCGCGTTGTTCCTCGTCGTTCTGCTTGCCTCGCGCGGTCTGACCGGCACCGACCACGTTGACGGCCGGGAGCCTAAAGAATGATGGCGATGACTCACCTGATCGCCTCACCGATTCTGCTGCCGCTGCTGACCGCCGCCATCATGCTGATGCTCGGCGAGAAGCACCGGCCGCTCAAGGCGAAAATCAACCTGTTCTCCAGCCTCGTCGGCCTGTTCATCTCGGTGATGCTGCTGCAATGGACGCAGACCACCGGCGTGCCGGGCTCCATCGGCGTGTATCTGCCGGGTAACTGGCAGGCGCCGTTCGGCATCGTGCTGGTGGTTGATCGCCTGTCGGCGTTGATGCTGGTACTCACCGGAATCATCGGCGTCAGCGCCCTGCTCTTTGCGATGGCACGCTGGGACGGGGCGGGATCGAGCTTCCACGCATTGTTCCAGATCCAGCTGATGGGCCTGTATGGCGCATTCCTCACGGCCGATCTGTTCAACCTGTTCGTGTTCTTCGAAGTGTTGCTCGCCGCTTCATATGGCTTGTTGCTGCACGGCTCGGGTCGGGCGCGGGTGTCGTCGGGGCTGCATTACATTTCGATCAACCTGCTCGCCTCCTCACTGTTCCTGATCGGCGCGGCATTGATCTATGGCGTCACCGGTACTCTGAACATGGCCGATCTGGCGCTGAAAATCCCGCTGGTGCCGGAAGCCGACCGTGGCTTGCTGCACGCTGGCGCGGGGATTCTCGCGGTAGCGTTCCTGGCCAAGGCCGGTATGTGGCCGCTGAACTTCTGGCTGGTGCCGGCCTACTCCTCGGCCAGTGCCCCGGTGGCGGCGATGTTCGCGATCATGACCAAGGTCGGCGTCTACACCCTTCTGCGCCTGTGGACGCTGCTGTTCTCCGGCCAGGCCGGGGCTTCGGCATTCTTCGGTGGCGACTGGCTGATCTACGGCGGCATGGCGACCATCGCCTGCGCGGCGCTGGCGGTTATTGCCGCACAACGCCTGGAGCGCATGGCCAGCCTGAGCATTCTGGTGTCGGCGGGGATCTTGCTGTCGGCCATCGGTTTCGCCCAGCCGAACCTGATTGGTGCGGCGCTGTTCTATCTGGTCAGCTCGACACTGGCGTTGAGTGCACTGTTCCTGCTGGCCGAATTGATCGAGCGTTCGCGCTCGGCCAACGAAATCCCGCTGGAAGATGAAAGCGAATTGCTGCCACGACCGCAGGAATCCCTGCAACCGCCCAAGGGCATCAACCTCGACGACGAACAGAAAGCCGTGGTCGGTCAGGTCATCCCATGGACCATGGCGTTCCTCGGCCTGAGCTTCATTGCCTGCGCCCTGCTGATCATTGGCATGCCGCCGTTGTCCGGCTTCATCGGCAAGCTCAGTCTGATCGGCGCGCTCCTCAATCCACTGGGGCTGGGCAGCGGGGCGCCAATTTCCAACGCCGCATGGGAGTTGCTGGCGCTGCTGATCCTGTCCGGGCTGGCCTCTTTGATGGCGTTCTCGCGCCTGGGCATCCAGCGCTTCTGGACGCCAGAGGAGCGCCCTTCACCGCTGTTGCGCAAACTTGAATGCGCGCCGATTTTCCTGCTGTTGGGATTGAGCATCGCTCTGACCTTCAAGGCCGAACCGCTGCTGCGCTACACCCAGGCCACTGCCGACGCGCTGAACAATCCGCAGCAATACGTGATGGCGGTGCTCGGCACCCGCGCCGTACCGAGCCCGGAAGCCCGGACAGCCTTGCAGGAGGTGCAGCCATGAAGCGTGTATTTCCTGCCCCGTTGCTGTCCATCGCACTGTGCGTCTTGTGGTTGACGCTGAACCTGTCGATCAGCCCCGGCAATCTGCTGCTCGGCGTCATACTGGGTTTCGCGGCACCGTTGATGATGCGCAAACTGCGTCCTAAACAGGTGCGCATTCGCCGTCCGGGAACGATTCTGCGCCTGTTCATGATCGTAGGGCGTGACGTGGTGATGTCCAACCTGATCGTCGCCTGGGGCGTACTCAACGCCGGTCGCCGCCCGCCTCGTTCGTGCTTCGTCAAAGTGCCGCTCGAGCTGCGCGATGCCCACGGCCTGGCGACGCTGGCGATGATCTGCACCGTGGTGCCCGGTACGGTGTGGTCAGAACTGGCGCTGGATCGCAGCATTCTGTTATTGCATGTCTGGGATCTGGATGACGAGGCGCAATTCATCGAGCACTTCAAGAGCACTTACGAGCGGCCGCTGATGGAGATTTTCGAATGAGCCCATTACTGTCGAACGCGATTCTGCTGACGCTGTTCCTGTTTTCATTGGCCATGGTGCTGACCCTGGTCCGCCTGTTCAAAGGGCCTTCGGCGCAGGATCGGGTACTGGCGCTGGACTATCTGTACATCGTCGCGATGCTGATGATGCTTACCCTGGGCATTCGTTACTCCAGTGACACTTACTTCGAAGCGGCGCTGCTGATCGCGCTGTTCGGCTTCGTCGGCTCATTTGCCCTGGCGAAATTCCTGCTGCGTGGCGAGGTGATCGAATGAACGCAGAGATGTCTGTTTGGGTTGAGATTCCGGTGGCGATCCTGCTGGTGCTCAGCGGCGTGTTCGCCCTGATTGGCGCGACCGGATTATTGCGGATGAAGAATTATTTCCAGCGCATGCACCCACCGGCACTGGCGTCGACGCTGGGGGCGTGGTGTGTGGCACTGGCGTCGATCATTTGCTTTTCAGCGTTGAAATCCGGGCCGGTGCTGCATGCCTGGCTGATCCCGATTCTATTGGCGATCACAGTGCCGGTGACCACGTTGCTGCTGGCGCGGGCGGCGTTGTTCCGCAAGCGCATGGCCGGGGATGATGTGCCGGCAGAAGTCAGCAGTCGCCGTACGGAAAGCGGTAGCTAGTCCGCAATCATCAGTGTCAGCGGGGGCCTCTTCGCGGGCAAGCCCGCTCCCACAGGGTTCATTGTCGGATGCAGCATTTGTGTACGACACGGGCCACTGTGGGAGCGGGCTTGCCCGCGAAGAGGCCTGCCCTGCCAACCACACACATCCCTATCAGACTCAGACCCAAGCCACCGCCAACAACCCCGCCCCCAAGCCCAGACACAACGGCGAATACACCCAGGTATCCAGCCGCGCAAACCGTGACCCTTTCACTTCCTTGAAAAACCCCACCAGATGCGAATCGCCAATCGCCCGGGCAAACATCAACAATGCAATCGCACTGATCACCCATTGCAGCGCTTTGTGATGCATTGCCGGCATTCCCCAGCCGACCCGCAAACACACCAGCGCGGCAATCACCAATAACGCCCCCGCCACCAGCAACGTGATCCAGCCCGACGGCTTGAACGCCGGGCGCATCGTTTTGACAAAACCTTCCACCGGCACTTGCGGCACCGCCGCCACCGCCGCCCACTGCCCACCCAGCGCCCAGTACACATGCACCAGGGCGATTACCGCGAACGTTGTCACCAGCCATTGAGCCAACACAAAGGTCATGGTTGAAATCCTTGAAAGGGATTTGAACAAATCATCCTAGTCGGCTTTTTTTCAAGTGCACGACCGATCAGCGGTACGGTAAAGTGCCGCCCCATGAAATTCTCCCGTTCCGATCGCTCACTGTTGGCCTGGATGCTTTATTGCTGCGTCCTGTTCAACGTGTTCGCCTGCAGCATCGGTCACGGACAAATGGTCGGCATGCAGCTCAACGGTATCGGCGGCCAGTTCTGTACGGTGGACCCGGCGACACAAGCGCCGCTCACCTCCAATCCTTCCGAAGAAAAACTGCCAACCCTGTCCAAAGCGTTCGGTTGCCCGTTGTGCTCCACCGGTGGCATGGGCCCGGCGTTCAACTCCAGCGTGACCCTGGCGATCCTGCCGGAACAACACAGCCCGCCGCTGGCGCCCATCGTCAGTGCCGACCTCCCTGCCCGCTTTACCTGGCCCTCGGCCAACCCTCGCGCGCCCCCGCTCGCCTGAATGTTCTTGCCTTTTTGATTTGTCAGCCCACTGCGCCAACGCGCCGCGTTTGCCTGTGCGCTGATTCCTAGACAAGCATTCAGGATTCAATCATGAAACAACTCACTTTGCTGGCGAGCCTGTGTGGCTGCCTGTCCGTTAACGTCTGGGCGCAATCCACCGTGGATCTGGCGCCAATCACCATTGACGGCGAGTCCGGCACCGAGCCGGGCCTGAGTCTGGAGCAATCCAGCGGCATGGCCTCGCGCCTCGGTTTGAGCGTGCGCGACACGCCCGCCTCGGTCGCCATCGCCAATCGCAACGACATCGAACGCCACGGCGCGCAAAACTTCCAGGATGCCGCCAACACGCTGCCCGGGGTCAACGCCAGCGCACCGCCAGGCTTTGGCGGCTTCGTCTCCTATCGTGGCTTCACCAGCAGCCAGATCACGCAGATGTTTAACGGCATCAACGTGTCCGGCGGCCTCGCCCGTCCGGTGGATGCTTGGATTTACGATCGAGTTGAACTGGTCGGCGGCCCGTCGTCGCTGATCAACGGTGCTGGCTCTGTCGGTGGGTCGTTGAACTACGTGACCAAACTGGCAACCCGCGACGAACGGGCGGTTGAGGGCCGTGTCAGCTACGGCAGCCATGACACCACCGAAACCGCCTTCGGCCTCAACCATGCGTTGACCGACCCAAGCAGCGAGGTGCAGCACTACGCGCGACTCGACGTCAGCCACAACACCAGCAACGGCTACATCGACCGGCAAGAGCGTGATGCCTGGAGCGTGGCGTTTTCGCTACTCAGCGACCTGACGCCGGACCTGTCGCACACCCTTGCCCTGGAATATCAGGATGAGCACGAGGACAGTCCGTATTGGGGCACGCCTGTACTCAATCCCAAGGCCGGCGAGTTGAAGATTGATAAACACAACCGTTTCAACAACTACAACGTTGAGGACGGTCGCTATGAACAGCGGACGATCTGGGTGCGTTCGATCATCGACTACCGGATCAACGACAGCACCACCCTGCGCAACACGCTGTACCACCTCGACAGCCAGCGTGACTACCGCAACCTCGAAACCTATCAGTACAACGCCGACAACTCGGCGGTAAACCGCTCGACAGCGTATCAGGTGCGACATCAGGGCGAGCAGAACGGCAACCAGTTCGAACTGCGTCATGACAACACGCTGTTCGGTCTGGATACGACGTGGTCGGGTGGCTTTGAGTACAAGGTCAATCAGACCACCAACTATCCGTTGAACATCAAAAACGCGAATACGGTGAACCCGAACAACTATCGGCCGGGGCGCTTCTACGACATTCCCGGCACCCACCCGGCCCTGATCAGCGACAAGACTAACGAGGTCACCACCAAAGCGCTGTTCGTGGAAAACCGTCTGGCATTGACCGACAAACTGTCGCTGCTCACCGGTCTGCGCTACGACGACATCGGCCTCGACGTAACCAACCACCGCGCCGTGACCGCGAGCAATCCGCGTCACCTCAAGCGCCGTTGGGAACCGGTCACTGGTCGCGCCGGCCTGACGTATCAGTTCATTCCATCAGCCAACGTCTACGTGCAATACAGCACCGCTGCCGAGCAACCGAACGGCACGCAGGACTTTGACGTTTCGACCGGCAAGCAATGGGAGATTGGCAGCAAGTTCGACTATCTGAACGGCCGTGGCTCGGCAACGGTGGCGGCCTACACCATCGAGCGCAAGGACTTCGCCGTCACCGATCCCCTGGACCCGACCAGCAGCATCCCGGTCGGTCAGCAGACATCAAAAGGCATCGAGATTGCCAGCTCATTGCGCATCACCGACAAACTGCTGGCCGAGGGCAATTTCGCCTGGGTCGACGCGCAATACGATGACTTCACTGAAAAGAATGCCGCAGGTGCAGTGGTATCGCGCAAAGGCAACACACCGACCAACGTGCCGGATCGGGTCGGCAACCTGTGGCTGACCTATGATTTTTCGCCGCAATGGCAAGGTGGGGTTGATGCGCGTTACGTGGCGTCGGTGTTTGCCGATAACGCCAACACCATGACCGTGCCGTCTTACACGTTGTTTGGCAGTTTCCTCAGCTACAAGGTTGATTCACACACCACCGTCACCGGGCGGGTACGCAACCTGACCAACGAGGTGTACGCCGAGTTTGCACATGTTTCGCCGGCGTACTATTTGGGTACGCCGCGCACCTTCGAGTTAGCGGTGCAAACGAAATTCTAGAAGCTTCGCGAGCAAGCCCGCTCCCACATTTGGAATGCAATCCCCTGTGGGAGCGGGCTTGCTCGCGAATAGGCCGGTAGCCTCAACCCTTATTTCAAATCAGCCGACACCTTATCCGCCACATCCTTCGGCAACCATGCCTGCCACACATCCGGGTGCGCTTTCATGAAAGCTTCTGCTGCCTGACGCGGCGCCGTGTGCTTCTCGCTCATCTCGGCCAACGCCTTGTTCAGCGGCTCGATCGGAAAATCGACCTTGCTGAAGAACTCGGAAATTTCCGGATACTGCTTCTGAAACGGCGTAGACACCCCGATCGACAGCTTCGACGCCAGCGAGCGGGTCGGTTTCGGATCGGGATTATCGGCATCGGTCAGCGTCTTCCAGGCCTCGGCATCAAACGGCGGCTCTTCCAGCTGCACCAGTTTGAACTTGCCCAGCAACGGCGTGGGTGACCAGTAATAAAACAGCACCGGTTTACCGCGACGGATCGACGAACTGATTTCGGCATCCAGCGCCGCGCCCGAGCCGCTGCGGAAGTTGGTGTAGTCGTTCTGCAAACCGTAAGCTGTCAGCTTCTGTTTGTTGACCACCTCCGACGTCCAGCCGATCGGGCTATTGAGGAAGCGCCCCTTGCTCGGGTTTTCCGGGTCCTTGAACACGTCCTTGTACTTTTTCAGGTCACTGACACTGCGCAAGTCCGGTGCCAGCGGCTTGATGCCCTTGGCCGGATCACCCTTGATCACGTATTCCGGCACCCACCAGCCTTCGGTGGCGCCCTTGACCGTATCGCCCAGGCTCACCACCTTGCCTTCGGCTTCCGCCTTGACCCACACCGGGCTGCGCCCGGCCCACTCCTCGCCAATCACCTGGATGTCATTGTTGGCCAGCGCGGTTTCCAGGGTGATGGTGGTTCCGGGCAAGGTGTCGGTTGGCAATCCATAACCCTTCTCGACGATGATCCGCAGAACATCGGTGATCAGGCTGCCGCTTTCCCAGTTCAGGTCGGCAAAATGGATCGGTGTCTGTGCCGCCATGGCCGATTGCGCTGATGTCAGCAAAGCCAATGTGGCCAGGCCCGCGGCCAGCAACCGTCGAAATCCGTTCATGCTTTTGCACCTCGTGCTGTTCACAGCAATAGCAGGTTGGCCTGACAGAAGACCGCAAGCCTCTGAATACTCAGTCAACTGACTGTAGCCGAGGTTCCTGCTTTTTCCGGGCCCAATCCCGGACGAGGTTACGAATCAGACTTTTCCTGCAAGCTTTGCAGCTCGCGTCTGACCATGCTGGCGTATTCCGCTGGACGCAGGGAGTAGATCTGCGCAGCCACCCACCCCAGCCAGGCGCCCCGCTTCTCGGCCTTGGCAGCGAACAGACGCAGGGCCTCTTCTCGCGCACTGTCGAGGTGTTGCGAATGGAAGTCGGCCCGACTCATGTCGCCGGTCACTCGCTGGCCTTGAAGGTCGCCAGTTCGCCCTTGCGCCACTTCGCGGCTTTGCCGGTGACGGCTTTCAATGTCTTGGTCAGGCCTTCCTGCAATTGCTCATTGGCGGCGAACACGGTGACGACGCTGTGACCTTCCTTGAACAGGATCGCGTGGCCGTCAGCGGTGTCGACGAAGGCGTAGTCGCCGATGCCATAGACCGTCAGTTTGATTTCGCGAAAACGGATATCCAGCTTGCCGCCTTCACGACTGGGCAAGACCGACGCACTGAAATGATCACCGACCTTGAGCTTGAGCCCCGGTTTGTCATCGACCACCAAAGCACTGTCGGTGTCGATTTCGGCTACATAAATGCCTTCGGCGTTCTGCTCGGTGATGTAAACAAAACGTGATTGAAACAGCTTGACCAGCTTTGCGCGCAAATCACCCAACACAAACAAAGCATGCATATCGAGGTTACTGACTGCCAAAGAAACATCCCCACATCTGAAAAAGAACCGCACACGGAAAACGCGCACGGCAAAAATACGGCCAGGCCGATGGAACTGCCAAATGACTCAAAAAAACCCGAACGCAGCAGAAAGCTCGTTCAACGCGAGGGTTGCAAGACTACTGGATTGTCACTCGCGAAACTCATCCCTGAGTCGCCAAAGCTCGCAGGAAAATTCCTCACATGCTCTCAGAGATAGCTGACTACAAACTTTAGGGACAATTCTCACGAAAAAAAGCACTTTTCCGACATATCGCTCGCGAAAAATTGCTTTAGATAAGCCCTGTCGTCAACAGGTACTGGCGATTCTAGAGCAGCGATGCTCCTCACGACTACCCGAAACGGCCAGTAAATATCGGCCTACTGATGAAAAGGACTTCACATGTGCACGCTTACTCACTCTGCCAGGGCCACTGACGCCCGCCTCAAATCGCCGCTGATCCTGCATGTCAGCACACTGAAGGATTTTCCGGAGCCGGCAGAAAACCAGCAGACTCCGCGCTTTCAAGTGGTGCCGGCGGGCAATGCCTTCTTTCACATAAAGGAAAAGTCCACAGGACGCGTAAGAGGTTTCAGAGAGGATCACAACGAGGCTTGCGCACTCGCCCGTTCACTTGAATTGCAAATCGAACTCCTGGCCAGCAGTTGCCTCAGATAAAGAGAGTGAGTGACTGCGCCATACCGGCGCAAACCAACAAGGAGCACATGATGGATTTGCCGACTTACGATCTGAAAACCCTGTTTGATCAACTGGGACTGCCTTCGGAAGGCACAGCAATCGACGACTTCATCGAAACCCATCAACTGGACGCCGACATCAAACTGATCGACGCCGATTTCTGGACGCCGTCACAGGCACAACTGCTGAAGGAATGGTTACGGGGTGATGGCGAAGAAGCCGTGGTGGTCGATGAACTCAACTTGCGTCTGCACCACGACAAATAACCCTGATCAGTGCAGGCTGTCTCCCGGCTCGGCTTGCAAACGGGCGAGCCACGCAGCCCTGCACTCCTCGGCCTCGTCGCGACTGGCAAACGCAGTGCCGCGCCGCTCGCCATTGAGCAAGACAACCCAGCAAACGCTTTGCCCCATCGCACGCAAACCGGCGGGCACGCCACTGCCGATCATCACGGCAACATCCACTCTGCACTGCATGCTGACCTCTCAATTTCATTAGCAACCTAACTATGTAGGCATATTAATGATTTCGCCACAGAGGAAACAGCAACCGCCGTGCACAGATTCGTTGCATCAAACGTAACAATCGATCAGCGCGGACTTTCCGGTTTATAGCCCAACCGCAACCCGCCCCAGTGCCGGCCTTTGACCATGATCGGCACCGACAAATCGTGCATCAACTCGCCCGTGTCACGCGTGTAGGTCTGCAACAACACCGGTTGCTGATGGCTGCCACAGCGAATTCCGGTGCGATCGGCAAACTTGCGCTTGGTGCGATTGTTGACCGCATCGACCTGAACATCCCCGGTCAACGGCTGACTGAATGCCTGATTGTGCGTCGGCACATAACCCTGCTGCGTGCAGGCGATGGCAAACACCAGACCTTCGTGACGCGGCAACAGCGGTTCCTGAATCGTCGGCAAAACCTGATCGGTATAACGGTCGAAGCGGGTTTGAAACTTGGCCGGTTGGGTATTCGCGATCGGCACATACTGACGGTCGAACAGATCCTCAAGGCTGATCCGTCCCTGCTCGACATCCGCCTCGAACCGCGCGGCAATCTGGCTCGCCCCTTCGCGCGCCAGGTCATAAATACGCTGGTGGTAATCATCGAGACCGACTTCAGCCAGGCGCTCGCTGATGGTTTCCGCCTGCCCTTCCATCTGCACTGCCGCTTCGGCGAGGCGACGGGTCTGTTGATCACTGATCGCCAGATCGCTGCGCATCTGCTCGATGGCTTTGAACAGACTATCGAGTTGTTCGCGATTGGTCTCGGCGCCCCGGGCGATCTCGCCGACCTGGCCTTCCACGCCAGCCGCCAGGCGTGCGATGTTTTCCAAGTGCTGACCAGTGTGCTCGACCTGTTCGACGCCCGTCTGCAAGTCGCTCGATAGCTCGCGGATCTGCTCCACGACTTGTGCGGTGCGTTGCTGGATGTCGGCGACCATCTCGCCCACTTCCCCCGTGGCCGACGCCGTTCGGGCCGCCAGCCCGCGCACCTCATCCGCCACCACGGCAAACCCGCGACCATGTTCACCGGCGCGCGCCGCTTCAATCGCCGCGTTCAACGCCAACAGATTGGTCTGACTGGCAATCGACTGGATCACCAGCGTCACCCGCTGAATGTCATCACTGCGCAGACTCAAGGCTTCGATCAGTTCGCGACTGGCATTGGCGCGCTGACTGAGCTGGTGCATGCGTGCGATCGAGTCGACCAACTCGGTTCGCCCCGCCGCACTGCTGTGATGCGCCTCACTGGCTGCCGCCAGCGCTTCGCGGCTCAACTGAGACGTCGCATGTTCGGTGGCGATCATCACCTCGGCATTGCTGACAATCCGCGCGGCGGCATCGAGTTGCGATTCCAGTTTGCTCGCCAGCTCCTTGACCGAAAACGCCACGCCAGCAGCCGACAAGGCGTTATGGCTGGTGGTGTAGGAAAGGTCACTGGTCAGTTCGCAAATGGCGCTGCCAGTGTCGGCAGGCTGTACATCGGGGACTGCTCGGGAGCGCAGGCGCGGCAGCCAGACAATCAGCACCGCCAAGGGCATGCCAATGTAAAGCGACCACTCACTCAGCGTCATGCCGGCGAGCAACAGCATCAGGGCGATGCTTTGCAGAGTCGGTGCGATCCAGCGGTTTTTCGGCAAAAGCACTGGTGCAGGCAAAGCCCCAACCAGAGATCCATCTCTCGTCATATCAACACCCCACGCTTGTTCTCATTATTGTGACTGCATTAAACGCCACTAGAACGCCATTATCCATGGTCCGTTAGTCGTGGGGGCTGTGTCAGGTCAATGGAACGACGGGAAATATCGCAGACGAGCAAAAACAAAGATCGCAGCCCCTGCAACTCCATCCAGGAGGTGCCGAAGGCTGCGATCTTTTCGGGGTAACCCACATTCATGGGTTACCGCACAGAATCAGGCCTGACGCTGGTGCTTGTCGATCTGCTCGTGACGCTCTTGAGCTTCGATGCAGTACTTGGTGGTCGGGCTGATCAGCAGACGTTTCAGGCCAATAGGCTCGCCGCTGTCGTCGCACCAGCCAAAGCTGTCTTCCTTGATGCGCTCAAGGGCTTGTTCCAGTTGCGGCAGCATGCGCTGGTCGCGATCAATCGCGTTGACCAGCCAGGTGCGCTCCTCTTCAACCGAAGCCGCGTCCGCCGGGTCAGCCGGGGTGTCCAGGCTTTCGATGGCGATACGGTTTTGCTCAATGCGCTCGTGGGTTTCGACTTTCATGTTCTGCAACAGCTCACTGAAGAAAGCGTGTTGCTCTGCATTCATGTAGTCATCTGCCGGCATGGCCAGCAACTTGTCCTTTGTCATTGATATCTCTATAAAAAAACGTGCATTAAGGCGAAATAGGGAGCGTTCCGGCGAACCGTGTCCGGTCGACGAAAAGGCATCGTTTATTGCAAACGCCACCCGGCACTCAATTTACGAGGGGCGGCAGTCTAAGGCCCGTTTCAGGCATCAGCAACTGTAAATACAGGGAATTTGTCCGACAACGCCCGGAAAATGCTCTGACACAGGCACCACAGCGGTCATCGGAGTGCGTTTATAGCAAGAAATTCAGTCGAGCGGCTGTATATAGAAGACAAACGGCTAACCGAGCGGCGTCCTTGTGGCGATTTTTTCACGCGCCAGTGCATCGTTTCAGCCAGGCAGACCCGGCAAAGCCCCACTAATATCAGGCCAAACCAGCACGCTGTGCCCAAAGGATGACCTATGCCAAGCCCCGATCTGCCGGCCTCCGACGAGCCCACCCTCGCCAGCCCCCCGATCACTGCCGAGCGTCTGCTGCAACTGATCACCGAAGAATACGAAACCCTGCCGCGCCAGCTCAAACGCATCGCCAGCTACATGAGCCAGCAGAGCGACCGGATCATGGTCGACCGCATCAGCGACATCGCCCGTGAGTGCGAAGTCCACCCGTCCGCCATCGTCCGCTTCTCCCAGCGCTTCGGCTTCAGCGGTTTCAGCGAGATGCAGGCACTGTTCCGCACCGCCTACACCCACAAAGCCTCGCCGGTGCAGAACTACCAGCAACGCATCCGCAACATGATCGCCGACCAGTCGCAGCAAGCCAGCGACGGCGACCTCGCCCGCGAATGCATCGAGGCCACCCGCTCCGGCATCGAACGCCTGGGCCGCGAACTCGACGACATCGCCTTCGAAAAAGCCGTCGACCTGATCACCCACGCCGACAACATCTATGTCGTCGGCGTGCGCCGCTCCTTCGCCGTCGCCGACTACCTCGTTTACAACTTGCAACACACCCAGAAGCGCATTCACCTGGTTTCCGGGCTTGGCGGTAGTTATCGCGAGCAAATGCGCAGCGTGCGCGCAGGCGATCTGGTCATCGCCATCAGCTTCACCCCCTACGCCAAGGAAACCCGACACTGCCTGCACTACGCCCGCCAGCAGCAGGCCAACACCCTGATCCTTACCGACAGCCACCTCTCACCACTGGCCAAACGCGCGAACAGCGTATTGCTGGTCAACGAAGGCAGCGCCCTCGCCTTTCGTTCATTGAGCGCGACCTTGTGCCTGTGCCAAGCGTTGTTCGTGGCCGTCGCCTATCGACTCGAACTGAATGTCGATGAGATTCACGAACAGGCCGGATTCGACGACTGACATTTCCGCCAACCTCCGCTAGGTTATGCCTACCCCACCGGTTTGACTTGAAGGAACGCGTCATGAAACTGATCGGCATGCTGGACTCCCCTTACGTGCGCCGCGTGGCGATCTCCGCCAAACGCCTCGGTATCGACCTCGAACACGAGCCCGTCTCGGTGTTCCGCCACTTCGAGCAATTCCAGCAGATCAACCCGGTGGTCAAAGCGCCCACGCTGATCCTCGACGACGGCGTCGTCCTCATGGACTCGACCCTCATCCTCGACTACCTCGAAACCGTCGCCGGCAACAGCCTGCTGCCGAAAGACCTGAGCCAACGCGCCCCACGCCCTGCGCCTGATCGGCCTCAGCCTCGCCGCCTGCGAAAAAGCCGTGCAACTCTATTACGAACGCAACCTGCGCCCGGCCGACAATCAATACCAACCGTGGGTCGAACGTGTCGAAGGCCAACTCGCCGCTGCGTTTACTGCGCTTGAACACGAACTCGAAAAAACCGGTTTGCCCACCGACGGCACCCTGAGCCAGGCCGGCATCAGCCTCGCCGTCGCCTGGAGCTTCACCGACCTCGTCGTCCCCGACCAGATCGATGTGGCGCGCTATCCGCACATCGCCCGCTACACCGCCTACGCTGAAACGCTTGAAGCGTTCGTCAGCACGCCGATGACCTGACCATGAGCGCACCTGAAACCGCGGCACCGGCACTGAAAGAGATCTTTAACGCTGAGCGTTTGCAACACATCGCCACAGAAATGAGCGCTGTGTACCCGGCGTTTAAGGCCAAGGCGTTTTTGAAGCATGCCAATGATGGACTGGCTGAGTTGTCGGTGATGCAGCGGATGGCCCGCGTCAGCGAAAGCCTTCACGCCGTGCTGCCGCTGGACTACGAAGATTCCCTCGAAGTCCTGCGCGAACTCGCCCCACGCCTGAACAGCGGATTCGTCAGCATGTGCCTGCCGCACTACGTCGCCAGCTACGGCGCGCACGCCTTCGATACCTCCATGGACGCCCTGAAATACTTCACCACCTTCGGCTCCTCCGAATTCGCCATCCGCCACTTCCTGCGCAGCGACCTGGAACGCTCTCTGGAACAAATGCACGACTGGACCCAAGACGAAAACCACCACGTCCGCCGCCTCGTCAGCGAAGGCAGCCGCCCTCGCCTGCCGTGGTCCTTTAGGTTGGAACCGATACAGGCTGATCCGCAATTGGCCGCCGGGATACTGGATCGATTAAAGGCGGATGAGAGCTTGTACGTGCGCAAGTCCGTGGCGAATCATTTGAATGACGTGACGAAGGTGCATCCGGAATGGGTGCTCGACACGATTGAAGGTTGGTCGCTGGAGAACAAACACACCGCCTGGATTGCGAAGCATGCGCTGCGCAGTTTGATCAAACAGGGGGATTTGCGGGCGCTGACGGTGATTGGCGCTGGCGGGAAGCCTGAGGTTGAGTTGCTGGATGTGAAGGTTGAGCCGGCGGTGGTGAGACTGGGGGAAGCGATTACGTTGTCGTTTGTGGTGAAGTCGACGGTGGCTGAGGAGCAGAGGTTGGTGATTGATTATGCGATTGACTATGTTAAGGCGAATGGCGGGGTTTCGGGGAAGGTTTTCAAGTTGAAGACGGTGGTGTTGGCGGGGTTTGGGAGTGTGGTGGTGGGACGGCGCCAAGTGATTAAGGATTTTACGACGCGTAAGCATTTTGTTGGGGGACATGGGGTGAGAGTGATGGTTAATGGGGAAGTGTTGGCAGCTACCGCGTTTAACATCATTGCGGGATGACGCCATAAAGAGATTGAGTGGGGCTGGAAAGGGTTGAACAGGTGCGAAATCAAGGGTGGGTCAGTTTCGGCCCATATTGAGCAGCTATTCATGAAGGACTGCTATCGGTCGGAAAAGGACAGTGAAGTCCCAAGATTTTTCAACAAACGGAGTCCCCCTACATGGAAGTCATCAATCATTTGCAGCCAGAAGCGTGTTCAGGCATGGAGGAAATCCGGCGCGAGATCGATGCCCTTGATCAGGTTGTCATTCAACTGCTGGGCAAGCGCTTTCACTACGTACTCGCAGCCTCGAAGTTCAAGACCTCGGCGACTTCAGTTCGTGCGCCAGAGCGGTTCAAAGCCATGCTATTAACTCGACGCGAGTGGGCAGAGGCGGAGGGCCTGAATCCGGATGCAATCGAGAAAATGTACAGCGACCTGGTGAATCACTTCATTGCAGAAGAGATGAAGCACTGGGCTGCTCAACAAGATGACACTTGAGACCAGTGGCCCGGCTGCCTGCCGTGAGTAGTCGATTTCGGTCAGTCATGACAGGCAGCAATCGGCCATTAGCGGCCTCTGACCACCGTAGAGAAAATAATTTCACTACAGTGGATTTAGCTCCCTTGAGAATTAACAAAGTGTTACTCGTAACTGATGATTCCGAGTTGCTTTGCCATGAACAGTTCGTTCCGTTCAACGATCTCCTCGATCACTTTACCCTCATTATTGAACCGGAAATACGTCAGGGCCGTCCACGTCAAGCTCTTGCCTTCTACGTTAAAGCCGTGCCATGTATTGGAGCCAGTTGCACAGTGTGTCAACGCGACTACAACAACGTCATCTGTGACAACTTCCTTGCTGAACGTAGTTTTAATTGTCTTATATCGTTCGAGAACATTTGCGCTCAAGGCTCGCTTGAAATTTTCCAAACCAGCTATCGGAGCATCGCAGTCCGGCCGATGCACGACCACGTCGACATCGAAATACTCGGAAACTCGCTCAACATCCTTACCATCCACACAGTATTTAAAGTAGCTCTTCACCGCATCTAGATTTTTGACGTTCATACGAACCTTACTCCTCTCACATTGATAACAGGCAATAAATTCAAAGATTTTATAAAAGGCCGCCCCGCTTAAAAGGAGTCGTATCCCAGAGATATTAAATCAATACGGACAAGACCTTCTGCACACTTCGCAAGTGTTTAATTGGAACGACCCAGCGTCGTCAGGCACATTCTAGGAGGGGTTATGGTATTCATAAATCTATAATATAGTAGGTGTGATATCGATTATAGGAATACCACATGAGTTTGGAACGGTTGGAAAAATGGGCGACAGTCAGGCATTTTCGCTTGGCGATTGCATTGTTTGAATATGGCAGTGTTTTGCACGCTGCACGCTCGCTGAACCTCTCACAGCCTACAGCGAGCAAGCTGCTACAAGATCTGGAAGAGGCTGTAGAGGCTCAGCTCTACACTCGGAATCGCAGGGGGGTTACGCCTACAGAGCTTGGTCGGGACTTCGTGCAGCGCAGCCGGATGATCCTTGCCCAGCTGGATCAAGTATCCCAAGCAATCGACGCTCTTGGAAAAGGGCATGCCGGGCGTGTTGCCATAGGAAGCGTGTTAACAGGGTCAAGTTATCTTGTACCTGCAGCCATCGCGCGACTCTGGGCAAGCCGACCAAGCATTCGCATCAAAATCGTCGATGGTGTGAGCGGAGAACTGATACCTCGGCTTATCTCAGGCGAATTGGACTTCTTGATTGGGAGACTTTCCGATGTCAGCTCAAGCGTCGTTGTCGCTCAGGAGGCGCTCTTTAGCGAAAACGCCATCATCGTTGCGCGCCGCGACCACCCTCTTGCTCAGCAACCTGTGGTTAAACTGGAAGAGCTCGCGCGCGAAGCATGGATTCTGCCGCCAATAGAAACTACTTTACGGAAGCAGTTCGATAACATCTTTCATCGAAAGGACATTGACCCACCACATGCAACTATAGAAACAGCATCATTCTTTAATATACTTTGGTTATTGAAGCAGACCGATCTTCTTGGAATATTACCTCAATCAGTTATTTCTGACCCAGCACATAGTAATGAGCTAGTTCGCCTTCCAGCTTTCGAACCTCTAATTCTGGAGCAAATCGGTGTTTCCCGACTAGGAGACGCTACATTGTCACCTGCCGCTTCCGCTTTATTGGACGCACTAAGAGAGGTTATGCACAGCCCTCCAAAAATGGAGGAGCACCTTGTGTAAGAGAAGGAGTTCTAATCTTTGCAATAACCCATCGTATGGATGGATAGCCTTGAGAACAGGAAGCAATCGGCTAATCGTTGGGAGCTTTGAAGGTCTGCTTTGGGTCGGTTGCTGCCGTTGGTGACAGGCAAAAAACGGCCAGTAGCGGTCAACTGCAGTTAATGGTTAGCGGCTACCTGCTACCCAACTCATTTATCCTGAATGAGCTGCAAGGCGCGATCAAAGTCGAACAGTTCCACCTGCGCCGCGGCGAGTGCCAGCCGTTCTGCCAACGCTCGATCGAGTGGCATATTGCGCAGTGCCACCAGCACGTCCGAAGCCGCCGTATCACCTTCGTCCAAAAGAACAATAAGCCTGCTCAGTTGCTCCCTGATTGCCGAGTCGTCCAGCGGGTAGCCATCCATGGAGGCCGGTGTGTTTGTTTTAAGGTCGGCCAGAGCCGCCAGGGTCGGGAGCAAGCAATGCTCGACCTGCATCGCTAGCGCTTGCACTACCGTAGCCGGCTCGCCGTTCTGGCAGGCCTGTTCTAACAACGTGCAAGCCTGCGCCACAGCCTTGGCGCCGATGTTGCCGGCGGTGCCGCGCAAACTGTGCGCCAGCCGTCCCGCGGCACCAGGATCCGGATCGATTCGTGCGGCCTGGAATTGCCCGGCAAAGTCTGTCTGAGTATCGCGAAACTTGCAGAGCAGACGTAAGTAGAGATCCCGCCGCCCCATGCAGGTGGCGAGACCCGCCGCCAGATCAATGCCCTCAAGACGATCTGGCAAGCCATCGGCAAAGACTGCGTTCAGCGGTGCTTGAGCGGCTCGTGGCTTGATCCATTTTGCCATTGTGGCGAACATGGTTTCGACATTGAGTGGCTTGGAGATATGGTCGTTCATGCCGCATTCGAGCGCGCGCGCGCGGTCACCGTCCATAGCGTTAGCGGTCATGGCGATCACTGGCAGCGTGCTGAAGCGCGGTTGCTGGCGAATCTGCCGGGTGGCCGTGTAGCCATCCATCACCGGCATCTGGCAATCCATCAGCACGCCATCGAAGTCGCCATCCTCGGCGAGGATATCCAAGGCCTCTTGGCCGTGCGTGGCGAGTCGCAAGCGTATTCCGACACTTTCCAGCAGCTCGCTGGCCAATTCCTGATTCAGTTCGTTATCTTCGACCAGAAGCAGCCGCGCTCCCTTGAGACTGGCGACGGTATCGGCATTCTGTAGGGAGCGTTCGCCAGCCCGAGTATCGCTGTTCGTCTCTCTGCCCAGCACGACACCGATGGCTTCGAGTAACGAGGACGGCGTAACGGGTTTGGTCAGTATCACCGGCAACTGGAGGCCCTGGCGTTCGGCTTCTTCGCGGGCTTCTTCGCGGCCAAAAGCGGTCACCATGATGACCGATGGTGTGCGCATCAGACTGGCGGAATGCATTCTGCTCACGGCCTCCATGCCATCCATGCCGGGCATCCGCCAGTCCATCAAGACCAGATCGTAAGGCAATACCTTGTGCTCGGCGTCGGCCAACATGCGCAGCGCCAGACTACCGCTCTGCGCGACATCCACTTCCAGGCCAAAGCTGCGTGCCATGCCCGAGAGAATTTCACGGGCACTGGTGTTGTCATCCACGACCAGTACCCGCATACCAAGCAGTTCGCCGGCTTTGAACATGCGACGCGGCAGAACGTTTTGCTGCACGCCGAGTTGCACCTGGAAATGGAATGTAGAGCCGATCCCCGGTTCACTTTCGACCCAGATTCGGCCGGCCATCAGCTCCACCAGTTTCTTCGAGATAGACAGCCCCAACCCGGTGCCACCGTATTTGCGGGTGATCGAACTGTCCGCCTGGCTGAATGACTGAAACAGGCGTGAACACTGCTCGACGGTCATGCCAATGCCTGTGTCGCGGACCCAAAAATGCAGTTGCACACTGTCCGTGTGCGCCCCCACTTCTTCCACACCGACCACGATCTCGCCGTGCTCGGTGAATTTGGCTGCGTTGTTGCCCAGGTTGATCAGCACTTGCCCCAACCGCAGAGGATCGCCCAGCAGTGCCGTGGGCAAGTCGGGCGGGATCTGGAGCAACAACTCCAGGCCCTTGTCCTCGGTCTTCAGGCCAATCATCGAGGTGAAGCTGTCGAATACGTCCTCCAGGCGGAAAGGCACGTGTTCGAGGCTCATCCTGCCGGCCTCGATCTTGGAGAAGTCGAGGATGTCGTTGATGATTCCCAGCAGGTTCTCCGCTGATCGGTGCACCTTTTCAATGTAGTTGCGCTGGCGTTTATCCAGTTCTGTACGCAGCGCCAAGTGGCTCATGCCGATGATGGCGTTCATCGGTGTTCGGATCTCATGGCTCATGTTGGCGAGGAACTCGCTCTTGGCCAGCGTGGCCTCTTCCGCTGCAGCCCTAGCCTCTGCCAGTGCGGTGACGTCGATGTTGATGCCGGTTGCGCGCAATGGCTTGCCGTCAGGCGTGCGTGAGAAGCGATTCAGCGAGCGGAACGTGCGCACCTGCCCATCGTTTTTACGCACGATCCGGAAGTCGAACTCGACGCGATCATCGCCACTCTGAACGGCGTTCTCGAACGTGCTGCTGACTCGCGCCACATCCTCGGGATGCACCAGCGCCTTCCAGTGCGCCAACGAACCACCGAAGCCGCCAGGCTCAAGTCCGAATAGTGTTTCAAGCTGGGGAGTCCAATAGTTTGTGCCGCTGACCAGATCGACGTCGAATAACCCGATGTCACCGGCCTCTTGTGCCAGGTTCAGGCGATCGCTGGCAATTCGCAGCCTGGCTCCCATCGCCCGGCGTTCACTCACGTCGCGCACCGAGGCACACACACAGACGCCACGCCCCTCGAGGCGGGGCAAATGGGAAAGGCCGATTTCCACAGAGAACAGGCTGCCGTCTTTGCGTACTCCGCTCAAATCGTCCAGATCGCCGCCCATCTGCCGGGTTCCGCCGCTGGCAATGAAGCCGTCGCGTAACCTGACATGCCGCTCGCGGGCAGCCTGCGGTACCAGACGCTCGATGCTGGCGCCAATCAGCTCGCCGGTGGCGTAACCAAACAAGGTGTCCATTTGCGGGTTGGTCATCAGGATGCGGCCGTCGGCTCCCAGCACCAACATGCCGTCCGGTGCTGCCTCGATGATGCCGCGGTACCAGGCCTCGGTGGCGCGCAGTTCTGCCTGCTGGGCCTCCAGCTCTCTGGCCTGGTGTTCCAGCAGCAAGGTTTGCGCGCCCATTTCGTCAGCCTGGCGCCGTGTTTCCTGCAGCAGCGCTTGGGCTGCCTCGCTGCGTTCCATAATGGCCATCGCACCGGCCAGCCTGGGCAGGACTTCTTGCAAGAGCAACGCCTCTTTCTCCTCCAGCGAGTGAAAGCCAGCCATTTCCACAACCCCGAGCAGGCGCTCGCCACGCAGCACCGGCTGCACCATCAGATGGCTGGCGGCTGCTGCGCCCAACTGCGCGCGCACATGCCAGAACGATTCGGGCAGATCCTCAAGCTGACGGGGTTGGCGATCCAGTGCGCACTGGCCAAGCAACCCCTCACCGAGTTCAAGCTCGGCGGGCAACGGGTGCTCACTGTCCACCGCATAACCGCCGACTAATTGCAGGCGCGAAGCGCCCTCATAAAGCACGTAAAGCGCCCCTTGGCATATGCCCAAACGGGGCGCGATGCGGCTGAAAAAAGCCTGGGCCAACTGATGTGGCGTTTCTGCCTGTTGCAGATCCACTTGCAGGAGCGAGGCATGGCCTTTCACCCAACGCTGGCGTTCAAGTTGACAAGCCTCCACTTGCAGCGTGGCAATGGCCCGCGCCAAGTCGCCGGTTTCGTTGCGCAGGTCGGTGTGGGGGATCTGGCTGTCCAGCTTGCCCGACGCCAATTCATCAACCGCCACGCGGACGCGGTTGAGCGGCACACGAATGGAATAGCTGACCAGCCAGGTCAACAGCAAAGCCAACGTTGAACCGCCCAACAGCAAGATATAGGTGATCATGCTGCTGCGCTGGGCATACTCAGCGAGGTTCTTCGCCGTATCGTGGATGTCGGCTTCCTTGTTTTTCTCGATCTGGTTGAGCAACCCGTCGCCGCCCTGTTCCAACGCAAGAAAATCCTTACTGTTGAGCAACATCAAGGCCTGACCCAAGGAACCCTTGCCGGCGAACTCCAACGCTTCATCGCCATCTTTTTGCAGACGCTGTAATACCCGTTCGAATTCCAGCAGGCTGCTGATGCTGCTCTGTCTGCGCAGTGTTGGACGCACCTGCGCCAACGCTTCGAGGAGGCGCTCTTGGGCGTGGTCCATCTGCGCCCTGGCGCTGATGCGGATGTCGGCGTTATTGGTCGCGATCGCCCGTTGCATGGCCAGCAACAGATGCGGTAGTTGCACCCGAACTTCCTGCACATGCTGGATACCGGCAAGATCCTGTTGGTACAGCTGCTGCATTTCATGCCTGAGCGAATACTGGGTGCGCAGGCTTTGCACGCCGAGTATCAGGATCAATGTCATCAACGCCGCGAAGCCGATGATCAATTTGCTGCGCAGGGACAGGCGCTCGAGCATCTCGAACAGTCTGTTCATAAACGGCCTCTTTCAGCTGGATGTGCAGAGTGATGCGCGGGGCTCAGGGACGATCAGCAATTTGCTCAAGCAGGGCTAACTGCCTGGCCATGTCCTGGTCGCTGTCGGCAAATCGCTCGGCAATTACGCGAAACTGTTCGGCATTGGTGAGAAACGCGTCACAGATGTCCGGATCAAAATGCGAGCCCCGGCCTTCGCGGATGATTTTCACCGCTTGCTCGTGGGGCATGCCGGGCTTGTACACGCGGCGACTGATCAGCGCATCGTAGACATCCGCCACGGCCATCAATCGGGCGCTGATCGGGATGTCATCGGTGGCCACGCCTTGTGGATAGCCACTGCCATCCCATTTTTCCTGGTGGCCGTAGGCAATTTCCTTGGCCAGATGAAGGAAGTCGACGTTTATTCCCAACTGATCCTCGGCGTGCTGGATGGCGTCGCGTCCCAATGTGGTGTGGGTTTTCATGATCTCGAACTCTTCGGCGGTCAGCCGTCCCGGTTTCAGCAGGATGCGATCAGGAATGCCAATCTTGCCGATATCGTGCAGCGGTGCCGATTTGAAGAGCAGTTTGATGGTGTCCTCGTCGAGGAAGTCCCGGAAGCGCGGGTGATTGCGCAACAGTTCAGCCAGGCGTTTGATGTAGTGCTGGGTGCGGCGAATGTGGTTGCCGGTTTCGTTATCACGGGTTTCAGCCAGCGAGGCCATGGCGTGGATCGTGACATCCTGGATGGCGATCACCTCGCGGGTGCGCCGTTGCACTTCCTGCTCCAGAAAATCGTTCTGATTGCGCAGGAAATCGGCAACGGCCTTGAGCTTGATCTGAGTCTCGACCCTGGCCATTAGAACCGGGGGAATGATCGGCTTGGTAATGTAATCCGCAGCACCGAGGCTCAAGCCGCGAATCTCGTCCTCCATAGCGGTCATGGCGGTCAGGAAAATGATCGGTATGTGGCGAATGCGAGCGTCAAGCTTGAGCTGCTCGGCAACGTCATGACCGGACAGGCCCGGCATCATGATGTCCAGCAGGATCAGGTCGGGAAGCGGGTCTGCCTGTAGCAGGCGCAGGGCCTTTTCGCCGCTGTTGGCGGCCTTGACCCGATATTTGTCCTTGAGCAACTCTGCGATCAGCATCAGGTTATCGGGTGTATCGTCGACCACCAGAACGGTAGCTGATGGGTAAACGTCCTGCATGCTATCCATGTATGTTGGCTCCCGAGTCCGCAATTCAAGAGCTGGCGTACTTACGCCATTCTCTTGCTGGCAAGCGTAGCTAGAAACGCCGCAATCGCTAGCTGAAGATCGGCAGGTTGGTTCGAAGAGGCACTCAATCGAATGTCTGCTATTGGCTGTGGATTCAACCGGTGGACGCAACAATCGGCCAAGCGCTCATGACGCCGTCCCGTAAACATCAAAAACCCAGTGTGCTCGCGATGAGCTCAGCGCTTCCATTGATGTTGGCTGACACTACGCCGCCGCAAGCAGGCTCGCTCCCACAGTGAGCATTGGTATTTGGGGAACTACGCTCCGTCAGCGACTGCGCCGACATGGGGCGGCATTTTCCGGCGTTTCCCCCATTGCTGGCGTCGATAGCCCCATCGCGTCAATGACGCTCTAATACAAAACCTCGGCGTAGCAGCTCGTCGATGCTCGTCTGCGGTAGCCGAGGGTGGGTTTCAGCGTGTCAGCGTCTGATCAACTGCACAGTAACCGGGCTGGGCTAAACGCCCCGTAACCTCATATCAGTGCTGAGCCGCGTTTACATTCGAGGCTTTCACCCAAGTCACGGATCATCTCCATCAATGCCTTCACCCGCAGCGGCAAATTTCCGGCCGGGTATACCGCGTGCATCTGTGGGCTCTCGCCGCTGCTGGAGGTGAGTTTGTACTCAGGACAAACCCGGCACAGGCGCCCCGCTTCCACTTCGGGCTCCGCCATCCAGTCCGCCAAGCGGGCGATCCCGACGCCTGCCAGGGCTGCCTGGAATACCGCCAGACCGGAGCTGAAACGAAATTTTGGGTGAACCCGAAAGCTGATGGCCTGCTGCTCACTGCGAAAATTCCAATCCTTGAGAATCCGTGGCGCCGTGTGCAGGATCAGCGAGTGCGACTCCAGTGCCTCGATGGAGTCGGGCATGCCGTTGCGCTCCAGGTAGTCGGGGCTGGCATACAGATAACGTGAGTAACTCCAGAGCGCAAAGCCGATCAATTCGCTGGATTGTGGAAACGCGCCGCGAATCGAGAAGTCCAGCTTGCTCTTGGCCGGGTCAATGATCTCATCGGTGAAAATCACATCGATTTTTACGTCTGGATAACGCTCGCAGTATTGCGCGATCAACCGGGGCAATACCCCGTGCCCGAGAAGCTCGGGGGCGGAAAAACGGATCCAGCCGGAGGCCAGGCCGCTGAGGCCGGCCAGGTCTTCATCCACCTCACGTTGCAGATCGAGCATTTTGTACGCGTGGGGCAATAAGCATTCACCCGCTTCGGTCAAGCTCACGGCATTGGACGAGCGAATGAACAACTTGAGCCCCACACTTTCCTCCAGGGCTTGAACGGCGCGGGTCAGTGCGCTGGGGGAGCGCCCCAGCGTGCGTGCCGCGGCGACGAAGCTGCGCTTGCGAGCCACGGTCGCGAAGGCTTCAAGTTCCCCCAACATATTCAATGCCACTGTCCACCTCATTGCACTTTTCACAACGCGGCATTGCAACACAAAAAAGTCCCTTCCGTTAACCTTCCCGTTCAACCCACAAGGATTGGGCAAACAGGAGCGCACGGACGTGTCGAAGCTGGATATAGAAATCGGGAAAGCTGCAGCTTGTGTTGATGAAGTCATTCATGAATGGCTGGAAAAACAATCAGTGACGTCGATCCGGCGGGAGATACCGCAAATTCATCTGTCGCTCGAAGAACAACGCACACTTCAGGCCGGTCTGGCATCGCTGGACGTGACCGATAGCGCCTCGGGTATCCGCCACATGCCGGTCCTGGGTCAGTTGCTGGAAAGTGTCCTGGCCACCGAGAAAATTCAGCAGCTACGCAATTTTCCAAAGTCCCGTGAAGTGGCGATGATCGTCAGGGGGCTGCCGCTGGACCCGCAACTGCCCGCCACGCCCTATGACCTGGAGCCGGGTATCGAGAACCTGTCGACGCTGGCCGGGGCTATTTTGTCCGTGCTGCAAACGCTGCAAACCCGTCCGCTGGCGTACGAGGGTGAAAGCAGCGACACCGTGTTCCGTCACGTTTCGCCCAAGCAAAAGCGAGAGACCGAAAAGAGCTCCTATGGCTCGCGCGCGGATCTGGACATGCATGTCGACAACCCTCACCTGCCTTTGACCTGCGAACCCGTCTCGCAGTTGTCGGCCTGTCCGGAGTACCTGACCCTGACCGGCCTGCGCTGCGAGCTCGACGTACCGACGCGCATCGTCGCCATTGACGAGGTGCTGGCCATTCTGCCGACCTGGGTCGAAGAAGAAATGTCACGGCCGAAATTCACCGTTCGCCGGCCTGCCTCCTTCGGCAAACACGGGAATGTGCTGGAAAACGTGCCCTTGCTGTACAGAAGCGCAACCGATGGCCTGTATTGCCGCTACAACAAAGCGAGTGTCGAAACGACCTGCGCCAATGCGCAGTTCGCCCTCCAACTGTTCGCCGCCGCCGCCAATCATGCCGATGTCGTGCACCACATACTGCTGCAACCCGGCGACATGCTGATCTTCAAGAACCAGCAAACCCTGCATGCCCGGGATGGTTTTACACCCCGCTACGACGGCCGTGATCGCTGGATGTTACGTGTCTTCGGGGTCAATGATCCGGCACGCGTGGTGCCGCTGGACCCAGATCAACCCTATATAGTCAGAGCCTGATTCATGGTCGATATTGTCATCCTTTGCGTGTTCGCCTTCGCCGCCGGCCTGATCGATGCGGCGGTGGGCGGCGGCGGACTGATCCAGATTCCCGCACTGTTCAACGTGCTGCCCACCGCTCAACCGGCGGCACTGCTGGGTACCAATAAGGTCGCGGCCGCCTGCGGCACCGCATTCGCGGCCCGGTCCTTCGTGCGCAAGGTGGTGATCGACTGGGGTCTTGTGATCCCCGCCGCCTGCGCGGCTTTTGTCATGGCCTTCTTCGGAGCCGCCACGGTGTCGTTCGTACCCCAGTCGATGATCCGGCCGGCGGTGCTGGTGTTGATCGTACTGATGGCGATCTACACCTTCTGGAAAAAGGATTTCGGCGCCCTGCACAAACCCATGCGCATCGGTACCAAGGAAAAACTGCTGGCGATCATCATCGGCGGTGCCATCGGTTTCTACGATGGTCTGTTCGGTCCCGGCACTGGCAGCTTCCTGATCTTCCTGTTTATCCGCTGCTTCGCCTTTGACTTTCTTCATGCCTCGGCATCGGCCAAGCTAGTGAACATCGCGACCAACGTAGCGGCACTGATGTTCTTCATTCCGACGGGTAACGTGCTCTACCTGATCGCAATCCCCATGGCGGCATTCAACATCCTGGGCGCGCTCACCGGCACCTGGCTGGCGGTTCATAAAGGCGTGCCCTTTGTCCGGGCTCTGTTCCTGGTGTTGCTGGTGATTCTGATCAGCAAACTGTCCTACGACCTGTTCCTGTAAACCAGAGGAAAACTCCATGCACCCCATGTTCGATCGCCTCGTGGCACTACTCGATGCCCGCTCAGCCTCCTACCGGGTGTTGATGCACGATGCCGAGGGCCAGTCGGCGCGCGTCGCCGAAATCCGTGGCACCGAGCCCGGCCAGGGCGCGAAGGCCATGCTTTGCTCCCTCAAGGGTCAGGCCGAACCCTATGCCCTGGTGATCCTGCCGGGCGACCAGAAGCTGGACATGAAGAAAGTCGGCGCGGCCCTGGGCGGAAAAAAAGCCGAGCTGGTAAAGGCCGAAACCGCCATGGAACTGACCGGTTGCCGGATCGGCGCCATCCCTCCTTTTGTTTTCGATGAGCGGATTCAATTGATCGTCGATCCGGCCTTGACCACTGGCTACGCTGAAATAGCCTTCAACGCGGGCCGGCTGGACGCGTCGATGGTGCTCGATACGAAGGATTATCTGGCGATTGCCATGCCTCGATTGCTGGATATCAGCCAGGCTTGAGCAGATGTTTTCAGGGACGGATTTATTTTCAAACTTCTTAAAAAACCGATCTTGAAAATAAATCAGTCTCCTGGGCTGTAGCCATCGGCGAGAAGCGGCTTTTCGGGGACGAGGGCAATCGGGCAATAGTCGCCATTCACGAAAGGCTCCTTTCGACGCATGGCAGCGTGATGCTTAGCTTCATTGGTCCACCGCTTACCAACTTCCGTAAGGGATGCCGAACTTCTCGATATAGCGCTTGGATTTTTCACTGACCGGGTACGCGTAACGCCCTTGGTTCTTGCCCTGACCAGGGCCTAACGGTTCGATCTCGGCTTGGGCCTTTGCCACTTTGGTCGGGCGATGGCATGAATCCCGAACAAAAACCTGCACAACGCCACCGGGAGCCAAGCCCAAGTAGATAGACGCGCTATAGCTGGCCTGTTCCTCTGGAGTTTCAGGACATCGCTGATTAACGGAAGCCATCATCATTTGCCTAGCCTCCTCAGGCACATCCACCCAAACCTTATAAGTCTGCGGTTCGACAATGGATTGCCAGCGCACGTAAATGCGTTTGGGCAGATCAACGCCGATCACCGCTTTTGAGGCAGCGCCCACAGCATGCCAGCCTCGGGCGGATTCCTTTCCATTTTCCGGTTCCCCGCCTGCGGCCGTACCTCCTCCCGTGCGCTTGAACAGCTTGCCGTTTATATCCTCGACGGCGCTGTCTTCAACCCACACCTTCATGTAATAAGGTTCGGTGAACGCGAGTTCCCACGACTCGGCTTTGGGATCGTTTTTGCCTGATAGCGGATCTGCAGATTGGCAACCGGCCAAGAACAATATGCATAGCAGCGTGATGCTTAATTTCATTGGTTTATCGTCTACCAACTTCCGTAAGGAATGCCCCACTTCTCGATATAGCGCTTCGACTTTTCACTGACGGGATACGCATATCGTCCTTGGGTTTTCCCCTGACTCGGCCCCAACGGCTCGATTTCGGCCTGAGCTTTCGCGACTTTGACCGGATCGTGACATGAGTCTCTTACCCACACTTGCACAACGCCACCGGGCGCCAAGCCCAGATAAACCGAAGAAACATAGGTAGCTCTTTTCTCTGGCGTTTTCGAGCAGCGTTGGTTGACCGAAGTCAGCATCAATTGCCTGGCTTCTTCGGGTATATCGATCCAAACACTATAGGTTTGAGGCTCTACGATGGATTGCCAGCGAACGAAGATTCGTTTGGGGAGATCAGCGCCCACCACCGCTTTGGCGGAGCTGCCCAAGCCGTGCCAGCCTCGCGCAGACTCTGTTCCGTCTTCTGGCTGCCCGCCCGAGGCGGATCCGCCGCCAGTGTGTAGGAGCGTCTTTCCTTTGATGTCTTCGACGGAGGTGTCCTCAACCCAGACTTTCATATATCTAGGCTCGGTAAAGCCGAGTTCCCACCATGGGGATTTGGGGTCGTTTTTTGCTGATAGCGGGTCAGCGTGACAACCAGCAACAAACAGTATGCAAAGCAAGGTTGCGAATAACTTCATTACCAAAGCGTCCAGTCAGGTACATGTGGATGTTTTATTCGAATTGCATCTGCCGTGGGGGCGTTGATATATACAGCCCGCAAGCCACTTCCATCTCTTCGCCCAAGTGGGTGGTTCCAGTTCGCGGATGTATGAATGTACTTTAGCTGGAGCACTTGCTCCTCTTCCAGCGTGGTGCTGTAGTCACCAGAGACAAATCGATCGCACATGGATTGAAGTTCTGCAGGAATTACAAACTCAGGGGTCTCGGGAATATCGTTGAAACGCACTCCCTTGGCTTTTGCCTGTTGATGCATTACGCGCAGGCAAACTCTAGCCAGCATTCCGCTCACCGGCCGTTTTAGCTGCAAGGCAGCATAGACTCGCTTAACGCGTGGACCCAATCGATCTTGCGGGTCGATTGGCATCAGGAGTGCCGGTGGTGTAACGATCTCCAGCATTTCGGAGGGCCAGCCTTTGCTTAGCCACTGGCTTCTCACCTTCACCGCATCCTGGTAGATCGATGTGGTGGCGACATCCGTATTAATGGACACCTCAAGAGTTTGCATTGGGCTGATGAGTACGCACTCTTCAGCCTCTTCGAGGTAGCCACCACCAATATCGGAGTGCACACCGGGCAGGACAATTTCTGGATGGTCCATCGCCACGCGACTGAGGGCAAAATTACCTCTGCATTCATCCCGAGCAACCAGTTGGACAACATCGGTGAAAAAGCGTCGGTCGAGGTAAAGCCTGATACCTGGTGCTACAGCGCTTTTGATGTTGCCCAAATTGGACCAGCCAGCAATTGACGGCACCGTGTCGAACAAACCTATGAAGCCCATATTGATATCGCTGTGGTATTGATCAACGAAGGACGAACTGAAGACATCAGAATTACTTCGTAAGATTTCGCCCAGCGGGCCTTGTTTGCCACGCACGATCTCATTTGCGAAGTGCCGAGCGGCTGCCGCGCCGCGACTGAATCCGAAAGTGTCGAAGGTCAATGAGACAATTTCACTCCCCGGATTTTCTTTCACTGCTTCATTGATACGTTGTTCGATGAGCACAAACGAAGATTGAACGCGACCGGCAACACCTGTTTCCCCGCGCCCGGCGCCAGCTCCCAGGGTGCTGTCTTCTTCACCTGATCGGGTACCGATGCCTTCGACATACACCATACGGAATGCCTGCTTTCGCAGCCCCTCGCCTTCGGCTACTTCAGGAGCGTCATACAGATCACTCAGCCTTTTCACATTGCTAACGTCATTACCGTAACTGCTATCCGGATCGCTCATATACGGCTTGCAGCTAGCATCGATATCTTTGGCAGCAATCGGATGATGCGCGCCACAAAGCAAACCTGCGGCGGCGTTATTCGCGTTGTTACCCGTGCCATCAAAGAAAACCCCAATCCGCAGCGCGATGCCGATTTTCTCAGGCTCGGGCGCGGGTTCTTTCCCGTGTTTTTCGTATTCCGCCCAGTGCTGGGCGTGGATATCGACGGGTTTGGCTTCTTCGTAGCGACGGTTTTTCGGGGGGTTGGGGACGTAGCCGCTCAATCCGTGATTCCTTGTTCTGATCCTTGAGAACGGGCCGAAGGGTGACAGCCGAGGCTGGGGGGCGCAGGCGTGGCCGTGTGCCAGCCTGGGTTGAGACCGCGTAGCGTGACGAGGGTTTCCCCTCGTCGTGGTGGGGGTTACTTGGGGATTTCGACTTTATCGAGAGCCTGGTTTACGGCCAGTTCGGCGAGCATTACGACTTGCGCGATGCCCAGCGCGTTTTTGCGGTGGGAGGTGCTGAGTATGGCGGCGAAGTTGTTGAGCATTTCGCTGGCGGAGCCGAGGGTTTCGCTGGCGTTGGCGAGCAGCGATTCGGTGTCGTACTTCGGGTTGGCGAAGTACATGCGCTCGGGCTCGTTGGTGCTGGCCATGATGTGGTCGGCAGGCTTGAGGTAGTGGTCGAGGGCGCGTTCGGCGGCTTCGTGAAATTTCCTGGAATCGGGGGGTTCGTAGGGGGATGTGGGGTCGGTTTCTGGCGGGTTGGGTGTTGGTTTGAACATGGTGAAACTCCTAGTTAATAAAAGGAGCCTTCACCTTCGCTACCAAACGAAGGGTGGCGGCCATACGCGGGTTGGTAGACCGGTAACTAGGACCCGGCACACCCGAAGGTGTCCTGCGCATGACCACCATTGAGCAGAGACCCGACGGGGTCTGCGAACGGTGCGCGATGCGACTAGTTATGGCGGGCTACCAAACCCGATCACTGTTTTTCAGTGACCGACAAACGATAGAACCCGCGACCTAGACGCACAAGCCGGCGGATTCTGGCTTAGTCGTAGGTAACGGCGCAAGGCGTTGTAGGGTTTCGGTGGTTACTTGAGGCTTCGTTTAAACAGTGGTGCTTTTATTGTTTATTTCGGTCAGAGGTTGATCAGGTGACTGGGCTGACGTCTTCGCGAGCAAGCCCGCTCCCACAGGGATTTATGGTCGGCTTGGGACTTGCGGGGGCTGGGTCGGTGCCATCGCTAGCAGGCTCACTCCTACATCGGCCGGACCAGACTTGGGAGCGTTTTTGGTCGGGCTGACGTCTTCGCGGACAAGCCCGCTCCCACAGGGATTTGTGGTCGGTTTGGGACTTGCGGGGGCTGGGCCTGCGTCATCGCGGGCAGGCCCAGAGCATTTTTGCCGAAACGCCTGAAGGCCGCGGTTTTTCGGACAACATCTTCGACGCGGATGAAGCTGCCCAGCAAGCGTTCCAAAACGAATTCAAGGGGCGCGACCCTGCAATTGTCAAACAGCTGGAAAAGATGATTACAAAGTACGATCGCTAAGTGCGACGGCCGCAGGGTCGAGCCAACTGCGCACGGCGGGTGGTTTACAGGCTCAGGCAGGCGCCGCGGCTCGATGCAAAACTTGAAACTCAATTGAATTTGCCGAGGTGGGTCGGGTTGGTTGCGCTCTGCGCTGAGCGCAGCATCGATTCGACTTCGGCAGCTGCTGAACGCCGGTCGCCCCAGATGGCATTCGCACCCACCACGACAAGGTGGCTGAATGCTGCTGCTTTTGATCCCAGCTTCACCCTTTTCGGAGTGGCCCTGGATACCACCATAAGTCCTACCACCTCCGCTCAGAAGCTTCTTCCCAGGTAACCTCTTCGATCGACATTTTCGTGTTTTCGAAAATACTGCTGACGGCATTCTGCATCTTGGGTTAATTTGTCCCACTGCCACAATCCAGGAAATGAACAATGAATAAAGCTGACCCGCAACACCCATCCCGCCGCATGCTGCTCAAGCGCGGAGCGGCCCTTTCAGCATTAACGATTACTGGAGTGGCCGGATTAACTATGCCTTCAGTCTCTTTTGCTGCAGCGCTCAGCAAAGAAGAGCGAGATAAAATGACGCCGGATGAGGTCATTGAAAGCCTGAGATCCGGCAATCTGCGTTTCCGTGAAGGCAAAAGGCAGAAGCATGACTATTTGGCGCAAAAGCGCGCCAGTCAAAACGGGCAGTATCCGTCAGCGGTAATTTTAAGCTGTATTGATTCGCGCGCCCCGGCGGAAATCCTGCTGGATGCCGGTATTGGTGAAACGTTTAACTGCCGCGTGGCTGGCAATGTGGAAAACGAAGACATTCTCGGCAGTATGGAATTTGCCTGTGCTCTAGCAGGGGCCAAGGTAGTAGTGGTGATGGGGCATACCTCCTGTGGTGCAGTGAAGGGTGCAATTGCCAATGCCGAACTGGGAAACCTGACTGGATTGTTGAGCAAAATCAAACCGGCAATTGCTGAAACGGTATACGAAGGTGAGCGTACAGCTGACAACTATGAGTTTGTCGATTCCGTTGCCCGCACCAACATCAAAATGACGATGGCCGATATCCGTCAACATAGCCCGACCCTGAACAAGCTTGAGCAGGATGGGAAAATAAAAATCGTAGGCGCTATCTATAAGCTTATGGGTGGAGAGGTTGAGTTCTTTACCTGAAAACAAATAATCGTCAGCCTGGCCATGGCCGCTTTCGATTGCAAACGCTACGGCTGCAGGTCTTCCTCTGAATTGCGCAGTGGCCGCAGCTCACCTCGGGCGACCTCATCTGGTACTGCGAAGGAGCACCTGGAAGGCACCGACGATGAGTGCCAGCTGGATGCGATGGATACGAAGTCTGATCGCTGAGCGCTCCCGGCTGGTTCGTTCTGGAAGTGATGGGGGATTGGGCGGACGCCTTCGCGGGCAAGCCCGGCTCCCACAGGTTTCGCGGGTTGCTCAGGTTTTGTGGTGTGTCATGTGGATCAGGGCTGATCGCCTGCCACCCGGCGCCGGTCGTTCTTCGATGGAAAACGGGATGAAGCCGAGTTTCGGATAGAGCAACAATCCTGCGGTGTTTTCGTTGAAGCAGGAGAGTTGCACTTCCTTGGCTTGGTATTTTTCGAAACCCAGCGTGGTCATGGTTTCGACGATGTATCGCGCGACACCTTGCCCACGAGCGTATGGCGCGACGATGACGTTGCCGATGCAGCAGATGCCATCGTACTCAGCACGGTAGAAATTGGCGAAACCGACGAACTCGCCGTTTGCCAGAAAAGCCGTGGAGTCGAAGCGCTGGCTGATCGCGGTGTGCATCTGCTCTTCCGTCAGCGGGAAGTTTGCTTTCGGGAACATGAAGAACAGCTCTTGCTCGCCTTGAGGAAAGCCGCAAATGGTTTTGACGTCGTCGGCGGTCACTGGCCGGTGGGAGAAATTCATCACTGCCCTGCCCTCACTTTTTGCCGCTGGCCAGATGATGCGCAACCAGCGCATTGGCATGCCCGTGGCCCATACCGTGTTCTTCCTTGAGCCATGCCACCAGTACCATGTGCTTTTTGTCGGTGACGCTGGCGAGCAGGGTCAGCCAGTGGTCGATGGGTTGGCCGTACTTTTTCTCGATGGAGGGGAAGTACGACGCCGGGCCTTTTACTTTGTTGTCTTCGCTCATGCTGCACGCTCCGTTGGTTCGCGACGGAGGGTCGGCGGACGCTCCTTGTCGGCAAGGCCTAAGCGTGGACGCGAAGTGCGGATCCGGCAACTGCCCCCTACCGGACGCCGCAAAAACCTGTGGGAGCGAGCCTGCTCGCGAAGTTGTCGTGTCAGCCAACATCATCATCGGATGACACACCGCTTTCGCGAGCAGGCTCGCTCCCACAAAGAGATCAGCGTGTGCCTGTACGCCCCGGCAACATCCGCACCCAATAATAATGAAACAACCCCGCCAGCGCGTGCTGCCCAATCAGCCAGTAACCGCTGCTGCCGATCAGTTCGTGCCACTACTTCAGGCATTTGGCGAAGTCCGGGGTGGAGATCATCAGGTCATAGAAGGCCAAGAGCATCAACTGCGAGATGCAGATCTCCCAGGCCGGTGGTTTCGACGCAGACAAATGCGCCGACGAACAGCATCCGCATCCGCATCCGCATCCGCATCCGCATCCGCCAGTGCAGAATGATAGAAAGATCACGTGGAGGTACATCAAAATCCAGGATTAAGCCTCCTGACTCTCACGTCTACCGCACTTCGTTTATTTCTGCATGACAACGAACTGATTACTTTCCCTAATGGTAGATACCCGAATCAGCGACCTCCGTGGCCTCTTCTGTGCAGTACACGACTTTATCCAGATAAGGTGCGACTTCCTTTGCCCAATCGGCCTTACGACGGGCGAACCAGATCAGTTGCGCACTGACATCAACTGGCATTTCGGCTTGTCCTGAGCTTTTATATGCCGCCCAAGTATCTGCGGCGCCGTGTTTTGCCGAGTCCTGATGTGTATAGGCAAGAAACCGTTTAATATGCCCTGTGGGGCACGCTTTGGTTGCTGCATAGTCTCGTTCGATATGAGCGGCAGAATAGGAGTCTTCAACCATATGCAGCAATGAACCCAGCGCGTGATCGGCAAAGTCGTTGGGGGTGTCTTCCAGATGGTACTTGGGCTGCATGATGTAGCTAAGTTGCCAATCCGCCTGACGGGCAAAGTAACGGTTCAGATTTTCTATTTTCACAGCTTTAAAGTGAGTTGCAGGCTTCAGCTCATTCGTCGCCATGCGATAGGCAAACTCGGCCCACATAAGGATTTTCTGTTTTGTATCGACGGCTTTCTCGCCATCCGCCGACGCCATTGAGTGTAAAAACTGCATATCGCCGTAATGGCTGCGGTAATGCATCTTGTACCTTGAATCGATGGTGTAAGCAGAGTTGTTTGCTCGCCTCTTCGCATCCCACATATGCCCCACCCAAGTCAAAGCTGAAATTCTATAGAGACTTTGGTTCGGGTCATCATTCCACCATACGCCACGTATGAGTGAGTCTTGAATAACGGCATCAGGACTGCTGTTTAACTTGCAAACAGCATCGTTCGGGGTTTCCTCAACGCAGCGTTTTACAAACCGCTCACGTGCCAAACGTGTAATTCTTTCGTGTACCGGTTCCGAAAAATGATCTGCAGCAGTACCTTGGGGCGCAACGATATATCTGTTCATTGGGTTTAATTTGAAGGCGTGCGCACTACCGGCTGCGGTGGCCATTATCAAAATAGCGATGCTGATCTTTTTCATAGCTAAGTCCGTTGCTATCCAGTCCTGATCACAATGCTAGTAGTTAATTAAACGGCCGTTGTCTTTTAATTCGCGGGATGCCCCTTTTTAACTCCTTACACATTCAAGCATGCGCGCGTCGGCAAGGCCTAAGCGTGGACGCGAAGTGCGGATCCGGCAACTGCCCCCTACCGGACGCCGCAAAAACCTGTGGGAGCGAGCCTGCTCGCGATGGCGTCGTGTCAGCCAACATCATCATCGGATGACACACCGCTTTCGCGAGCAGGCTCGCTCCCACAAAGAGGTCAGCGTGTGCCTGTGCGGCCCGGCAGCATGCGCACCAGCGTGTTATCGCGCACCCAATAATGGTGAAACAGCCCCGCCACTGCGTGCAGGCCGATCAGCCAGTAGCCGCTGCTGCCGATCAGTTCGTGCCAGTACTTCAGGCGTTTGGCGAAGTCCGGGTCGATGGCGACCGGGGCCGGTACGTGGAAGCCGAAGTACGGGAACGGTTTGTCGCCGGCGGCGAGCATCAGCCAGGCGAGGATCGGGGTGGCGATCATCAGGCCGTAGAGGGCCAGGTGCATCAGGTGCGCGATGCCGGTCTGCCAGGCTGGGGGTCTGGGGGTGATCGGTGGGCGCGGGGTCAGGCGACCAAGCAGGCGGATCCACACCAGGGCGAAGATGCTGGCGCCGAACAGGCCGTGAAAGCCCATCAGCAGGCCGCGCGCTTCGCTGCCCTTGGGCATGTAGCCTTTGATTTCAACGCAGGCGTAAACGCCGACGAACAGCGCCAGCATCAGCCAGTGCATCGTGATTGAAAGTTTTCCATAACGGTTTACGGCGTTGTCGCGGGTCATAAGTAGCGCCTCGTGATTGTCGTGTGTGACGGTCGGAGCGGTCGACGGTCACGTTCCTTTGGCCGGGCGAACCGACGGTGTCACCCTGCCCGGCCAGTCTTAAGACAGTCTGAAGATCGGCCCGTGGATTAACCTTTTTTCACCTTCAGACTTCGTTAAGAAATGGCTTGGATACTCCCCTCAAACCTATTGAGGGAGGCGTTCTGCCCATGCCCGATTTCGACTGGAACATCCCCCTGCCCCTGCACTTCGGCCAAACCGAAACGCCGCAGATGATGCTGACGAATGCTTTGCCCGACGACGCACAACGAACGGCATTCGAAACGTTCATTCAGCAGCGCTTTCGTAAGGCCCACGGTGCCGACATCCGCCACTTCATGCCGGAGCTGTTCGGCATGCACAACGCCGCAGGTGAACTGTGCGCGGTGGCCGGTGTACGTCGCGCCCATCTGCAGCCATTGTTTCTTGAGCGCTACCTGGATGAGCCGATCGAACCGCTGATCAGCGCGGCGGCGGATCGCCCGGTGGACCGCACCGCGATTGTCGAAGTCGGCAACCTCGCGGCCAGCGACACGGGCAGTGCGCGTCTGAGCATCATCGCTATCACCTATTTGCTGGCCATGGGCGGTCTGGAGTGGGTGACGTTCACCGGCAACATCGGGCTGGTCAACAGCTTCCATCGTCTCGGCCTGAATCCAGTGACATTGTGCGCCGCAGACCCGGAGCGACTGGGTGACGAGCGTCAAAATTGGGGCAGTTATTACGAAAGCAAACCGTGGGTACACGTCGGCAACATCCGCGCCGGGTTCATCCATTTGCGCAATATCGGACTGTTCAACCGGCTGGGATTGCCGACTTCGATTGAAGGAGCTTTCCATGTCGCTTGAACTGCAACGTTTTCAGGAAACCCTGCGCAGCCACGCCGGGCGCAATGACAACAGGATTGCCCTGTGGGGCGACACGCTGAAAATCGATTACACGACCTTGTACGCCGAGGTGCTGTATCGCCAGGAGCGTCTGCGCGATGAACACGTGCAAGTGATCGCACTGGCACTGGATAACGGCGTCGACGCGATGCTCTGGGATCTGGCCGTGCTGTTCGAAGGCCTGACCTGTGTGACGCTGCCGCCGTTTTTCAGCCCGGCACAACGTGCCCATTGTCTGGAGCAGAGCCAGGCCGAACGGGTGATCGCCGAGCCGGAGCTGGAGGCCGAATTGCGCACTGGCGGTTATGTGAAAAATGGCGAGTTCTGGTGCCGCACATTCAGCGGCCCAAGCCGTATGCCCGCTGGCACCGCCAAACTGACATTTACCTCCGGCACCACCGGCACGCCCAAAGGCGTGTGCCTGAGTGCCGACAGTTTGTTGCGGGTGGCGCGAGAGCTGCATCAGGCGAGTGAATCGACTAATCCTGAGCATCATCTGAGTCTGCTGCCGCTGGCGATTCTGCTGGAAAACCTCGGTTGTTACGCGGCGCTGTATGCCGGTGCGATGCTAAGCCTGCCGAGCCAGAAAACCCTCGGCATTCACGGCGCCAGCGGTGTCGATGTGCCGCGCCTGCTCGGCTATCTGGCCAGCCGTGCGCCGGAGAGTCTGATTCTGGTGCCGCAGCTGTTGCTGATGCTGGTCAGCGCTGCCGAACAAAAGGCGTTCGATCCGCAGACACTGCGCTTTGCCGCCGTCGGGGGCGCGCGGGTGTCTGAGGATTTGCTGCACCGCGCGCAACGGGTCGGCCTGCCGGTTTATGAAGGTTATGGCTTGTCCGAATGCTCATCGGTGGTGTGCCTCAATCGCCCCGGTGCACGACGTCCGGGCAGTGTTGGCCGGCCGTTGCCGCATGTTGAAGTAAGGCTGGCCGAGGACGGCGAAGTGCTGATCAAGGGTTCGCCGCTGCTGGGTTACCTGGGGGATGCGCCATACGCCGAAGAATGGTGGCCGAGCGGTGATCTGGGCGAGTTCGACCCGGAAGGTTTTCTCTACCTCAAGGGCCGCAAGAAGCATCAGTTCGTCACCAGTTTCGGGCGCAACGTCAACCCCGAATGGGTCGAGTCGGAACTGACCCAGCGCCGCCACATTGCCCAGGCGTTCGTCTATGGCGAGTCGATGCCGCACAACCACGCCCTGCTCTGGCCGCACCGCGCCGATTGCAGCGACGCGGATCTGGCCGCCGCCGTCGCCGAAGCCAACGAAGCCTTGCCCGATTACGCCCAGGTGCATCGCTGGACACGCCTACCCCACCCCTTCAGCGCCGCCAATGGCCTGCTCACCGCCAATGGCCGCCCGCGCCGCGAAGCCATCGTCGCGCACTACCACACGCAATTGACCGAATCCGTTATCTGCGAGGAATCCGCATTATGATTTTTTTCGACACCCTGCAAGAAGCCACACAGCAGGAGCGCCACGAGTTGTTCAACCTGCCGATCATCGTTGATGCGCTGCAAGGCAAGGTCAGCCTTGAGAGCTATCGGGAATTTCTCGCCCAGGCCTATTACCACGTGCGCCACACGGTGCCGTTAATGATGGCGTGCGGGGCTCGACTGCCGACACGTCTTGAGTGGTTACGCAAAGCCGTCTGCGAGTACATCGAGGATGAATACGGCCATGAACAGTGGGTGCTCAACGACATTGCCGCCTGTGGCGGTGACCGCGATGCGGTGCGCGATGGCCAGCCGTCGCTGTCGATCGAGTTGATGGTCAGCTTCCTCTACGACCAGATCGCCCGGGGCAATCCTGTCGGGCTATTCGGCATGGTCAATGTGCTTGAAGGCACCAGTATTGCTTTGGCCACCCACGCGGCGGGCAGCATTCGTGAGCGTCTGGCGTTGCCGGAAACGGCGTTCAGTTATTTGAGCTCCCACGGCTCGCTGGACATCGAACACATGCAGACCTACCGCCGACAGATGAACAAACTGGAGGATCCCGAAGATCAGGCGGCGGTGATCCACGCCTCGAAAGTCGTCTATCGCCTGTACACCGACATGTTCCGTGGCTTGCCGCGTGACGCGGAGGCTCAACATGCAGCTGCGTGACGCGCGTGTGGTCTTGACCGGCGCCAGTGGCGGCATCGGCATGGCCATCGCCGGCGCCTTGTGCGCCGCCGGTGCCCAGGTGTTGGCCGTGGCCCGGCATCAGGAGACGCTGCTGCCGCTGCTTGAGCGTTATCCGCAGAACCTGTGCTGGGTTGCCGCCGACCTGACCTTCCTCAGCGACCGACGCAAAGTGCTGGCCGCCGCTGAAGGCATCGGTGGCATCAACCTGCTGATCAACGCGGCCGGGGTCAACCACTTCGCCATGCTCGAACAGCTCGATGACAGCGACATCAACGCCATGCTGGCGGTGAATGTCAGTGCGCCGATCTGCCTGACAAAACTGCTGTTACCGCTGCTCAAGCAGGCGGACAGCGCCATGGTGGTCAATGTTGGCTCCACTTATGGCTCGATCGGCTATGCCGGTTATGCCAGTTACTGCGCGAGCAAGTTTGCCTTGCGCGGTTTCTCCGAAGCGCTGCGCCGGGAGCTGGCTGACACTCGGGTTAGCGTCCTTTACGTCGCGCCCCGCGCCACGCGCACGTCGATGAACAGCAGCGCGGCGCAAGCCTTGAACGATGCACTGAAAGCCAACGTCGACGACCCGCAAACCGTGGCTTCGGCGGTTCTGCACGCAATCGCCGGTGACCGCCGCGATCTGTATCTGGGCTGGCCCGAACGCTTCTTCGTGCGCCTCAACAATCTATTGCCGCATCTGGTTGATCGCGGCCTGCGCAAGCAGTTGCCATTGATCCGCCGCTTCAGCGAAAAACCCGACAACGAGACCCTCAAACCATGAAAAAACTGTCCGCATGCCTGTTATTGGCCACCCTGAGTCAAAGCGTCTGGGCGCTGGATTCCGCCGATCAACAACGCCTCACTGGCATCCAGCAGAGCTGGGCGCACATTCAATACGAAGTCGCGGAAAAACAGCGTGCCGCTGCTTTCGAGCAACTGTCCAGCGAAACCACGGCGTTCACCACGCAACGCCCGGCCGTGGCCGAAGCGTGGATCTGGAAAGGCATCGTCACCAGCAGTTGGGCCGGTGCCGAGGACGGACTGGGGGCGCTGGGCAAAGCCAAGGACGCCAAGGCTGATCTGGAAAAATCCCTGACCCTTGATCCCAAAGCCTTGCAAGGTTCGGCCTACACCAGCCTCGCCGCACTGTACGACCGGGTGCCGGGCTGGCCGATCGGTTTCGGCGACAGCGACAAGGCTGAGCAACTGCTCAAGCAGGCGCTGCAACTCAATCCCAACGGCATCGACAGCCTGTACTTCTGGGGTGATCACCTCTACCGTGAGAAACGCTACGCTGAAGCCAAAGCGGCGCTGCAAAAAGCCCTGCAAGCGGCACCGCGTCCAGGCCGGGAAAGCGCCGACGCCGGGCGCCGCAAAGAGATCGCCGCCCTGCTGGTGGACGTCAACAAGAAACTCGACTGACAGGAGTCCGCGTGCGTTTATTACTGATTGAGGATGACGTCGCGCTCGGTGAAGGCATTCATCAGGCGCTGGGGCGTGAGGGTTACACCGTCGACTGGCTCAAGGACGGCAGCAGCGCGTTGCATGCGCTGCTCAGTGAGACCTTTGACGTCGCGGTGCTTGATCTTGGCTTGCCGCGCATGGACGGCCTCGAAGTGCTGCGCCGTTTGCGCGACAGCGGTTCGAATCTGCCGGTGCTGATTCTTACCGCCCGCGATGCCACCGAAGACCGTATCGCCGGGCTCGATGCCGGCGCCGACGACTATCTGGTCAAACCGTTCGATCTGGCCGAACTCAAGGCGCGTTTGCGTGCCTTGTTGCGGCGCAGTGCCGGGCGCGCTCAGGCGCTGATCGAACACGCCGGCATCAGCCTCAACCCCGGTACCCAGCAGGTCAGTTATCAGGGCCTGCCCGTGGCGTTGACGCCCAAGGAATATCAGTTGCTGCACGAATTGCTCTCGCCGCCGGGCCGGGTGATGACCCGCGATCAACTGATCCAGTTGCTCTACGGTTGGAACGAAGAAGCCGAAAGCAACACCCTGGAAGTGCACATCCATCACCTGCGCAAGAAATTCTCCACCGACCTGATCCGCACCATTCGTGGCGTGGGCTATCTGGTGGAGGAGCGGCGATGACCTCGATCCGTCGCCGCACGCTGACGCTGATCATCGGCCTGTTGCTCGCCGGTCTGGCGGTGCTCAGCGTGTTCAACGTGCATGACAGCAACCACGAAATCGCCGAAGTCTACGACGCGCAACTGGCGCAGAACGCCCGCCTGCTGCAAGGCGTGATGCGCATGCCGATGGCCAGTACCGAACATGCGCAGTTGTATCAGGCGTTCAATCAGGCCCTCGGCGAAGCCAAGCCACGGGTCGATGGTCATCCTTACGAAAGCAAGATCGCCTTTCAGGTGTGGAACCCCAAGGGTGAGGTGCTGGTACACACCGCCAGCGCACCCTCCTTCACCGCCCCGCCGACCAAGCCGGGCTTTAGTGATGTGCTGGATTTGAAGGGTCGGCAATGGCGGGCGTTCATGCTCGAAGACAAGCAGAACGGCCTGCGCATCTGGGTCGGCGAGCGCGACGATGTGCGCGCCGATCTGGTCGACCGTATCGTCCGTCACACGCTGTGGCCAAACGTGTTGGGCAGCCTGATTCTCGCGGCGATGGTCTGGCTGGCCATCGGTTGGGGGCTCAAGCCCTTGGCGAACATGGCGGCGACCCTGCGTGCGCGCCACAGCGGCTCGCTGGAACCGCTGCAACTGACGCCGCTGCCCAGCGAACTGGAACCGATGCAGGCGGCACTCAACCGCATGCTCGCGCAGATCCAGGAAGTGCTCGGCCGCGAACGGCGCTTCATCGCCGACGCCGCCCACGAAATGCGCACGCCGTTGGCGGTGTTGCGGGTGCATGCGCAAAACCTGCTGGAGGCCGGCACCGAACAGGAACGCCGTGAATCCCTGGAATTTCTGATCTCGGGCGTCGACCGCACCAGCCGTCTGGTCAATCAGTTACTGACCATGGCGCGCCTGGAGCCCAAACCCAACCCGCCGCCGCCGCTGCAACGCATCGACCTCAGCGAAACCGTGCGCAACAGCCTGGTGCAACTGACGCCGTGGCTGCTGAGCAAACAGCTGGAGCTGGCCTTCGAGGACAGCGCCGAACCACTCCACGTCATGGCCAGTAACGCCGCCATCGACATCGCTCTGAACAACCTGATCACCAACGCCGCCAACTTTTCCCCGGAACACGGCGTGATTACTGTGACGCTGACCCAGGCCGACGGCTCCTGCCATTTGAGCGTCGAGGATCAGGGGCCGGGCATTGACGAGGAAGATCGAGAGCGACTGTTCGAACGGTTCTACAGCCGTGGCAATGCTCAGGGCGCGGGATTGGGGCTGACCATCGTCAACACCATCGCGATGCGGCTAGGTGGGCGGATTACGTTGGTCAATCGGGCTGAAGGTGGCTTGCGGGCGACGTTGTCGATCCCCGACGGCACCCGTTGAACAGCCAAACAAGCCACGACCTCACGTCGGGATCTGATCCAGATCAGCTATTGGTGACCTCATCGGCGTAGAACAGAGATTAGCGTACGCCCCGTACGTTGATCGTTCCCCCGCTGGAGGTTCACCTCATGCTCACTGTCAAAGACCACAACGACCGCGCGTCGGCCGCCTATGCCGCGCAAAGCGGTGAATACTGGATCGAATCGCTCAAGGATGGCCGGCACGTGTTGATCCGCCCACTGGCGGACAAGGATCGCGAGCGTGAATACGCCTTCATCAAGCGTTTGTCCGCCGAGTCCCGGCACATGCGTTTTCTCGCGCAGATCAGCGAGCCCGGCACCGCCCTGCTCAATCAGTTGATGGACGTCGACGGCAAGCAGCGCGCAGCCTTCATCGCTCTGGCTCACGAAAACGGTGAGTTGATCGAGATCGGCATCAGCCGTTACGCCGCCACAGGCGAATAAGACGGGGAATGCGCCGTCACGGTGGGCGATGAATGGGCGCATCTGGGCCTGGGTACCTTGCTGATGGAGCACCTGATCACGGCCGCCCGCGACAATGGTTTCAAACATTTGTACTCGGTGGATTCTGCAAGCAACACGGCCATGCGCGACCTGGCCCGATCGCTGGGTTTTGAAACCCATGGTGATCCCGACGACAGCCACCAGGTCATCCATCGCCTCTCTCTGTAATACCGCAGCGCAACCCGCCCCGGCCAACGGCACGGGGCGCGTCAGATCAAGGGGTAATCGCCACCTTCAGCACGCCATCGCGCTGATGGCCGAACAGCTCATACGCCGCCTCGATATCGTCCAGATTGAAATGGTGGGTCACCAGCGCTGACAGATCGACGCCACCGCTGTGCACCACCGCCATCAACCGGCGCATGCGCTCTTTACCGCCGGGGCACAGGGTGCTGACGATGCTGTAATCGCCCAGCCCCGCCGCAAAGGCATCGTAGGGAATGCGCAGATCCGACGCGTAAACCCCAAGGCTCGACAGCCGCCCGCCGGGGCGCAGCACCCGCAATGCGGACTCGAACGTGCCTTGAGTGCCCAAGGCTTCGATGGACACATCCACCCCGCGCCCGTCGGTCAACGCCATGATTTGCTCGACCACGTCGCCGTCCTTGAAATTGACCACGTGGGTCGCACCCAACTGCCGCGCCACCGTCATGCGCTCGGCCACTGCGTCGACACCGATGATGACGCTCGCGCCCTTGAGCCGTGCTCCGGCCACCGCGCAGAGCCCGATCGGGCCCAGCGCAAACACCGCCACGGTGTCGCCGATACTGACCTCGCCGCGCTCTGCGCCGGAGAACCCGGTGGACATGATGTCCGGACACATCAGCACCTGTTCATCGCTCAGCCCGTCGGGGATCGGGCACAGATTGGCCAATGCATCAGGCACCAACACATACTCCGCCTGACAACCATCAATGATGTTGCCGAACTTCCAGCCACCGGCGGCGCGAAAGCCGTGCCGGGTGTCGGGCCCGTCCTGTGAGCCGCAGCCGCACAGGCAGGCATAACTTTGGCCGCTGGGGGTAATGGCGCCGGCAATCACCCGCTGACCTTCGACAAAGCCGCGCACTTGCGAGCCGAGTTTCTCGATCACCCCCACCGGTTCGTGACCCACGGTCAAGCCTTTGGCCACCGGGTACTCGCCGCGCAGGATGTGGACGTCAGTGCCACAGATCGTGGTGGTGGTGATGCGCACCAGCGCGTCCAGCGGGCCTACTTCGGGAATCGGCTTGTCATCCAGCACGATGCGGTTCTTTTCGACGAAAATCGCCGCTTTCATCATGGCCATGAGCGAAGCTCCTGCGCGGGTGGTTGAAGTGAGTGCAGCACCTATTGGAGACTGCGCCGACTTAACCGACACAAGGTTGATCACGGTCAACCCTTGCGGGATCGCACCCAGCGCAGCGGCCTCGATTGAACGCAGCTCAATTACCCGTGCAAAAGCGCGGCAGCGGATGAAATCACCAGCAGCACCGCGAGGATCCGGTTCAACCAGCGCAACTGCTCAGGATTGCTGAGCCATCGCGCCGCGCCTCGGCCAAGCAGCGCCCACAGCGCCAGACACGGCAGCGACACCAGAAAAAACGCCAGACACAGTGCGTTGAGCCCTTGCCCTTGAGCGGTGAACACGCTGATCACGGCAATGGCCATCATCCAGGACTTGGGATTGACCCATTGCAGCAATGCCGCACCGATCAGACCTAGCTCGGTTTTTTCTTCACCGGCCTCAGGCTGGATGGCGGTGACTGGTGCGCTGAAAATCTGCCACGCCAGCCACAGCATCCAGCACAGCCCGAGGCCGCTGATGATCGGACGCACGCCGGGCAACATCAGCGTGCTGGCGCCGGCCCCGGCGACCCACACGAGTGACGCCGCCCCCACGCCCGCACCCAGAATGATCGGCAGGCAGGGTCGCCAGCCACGGCGGGCGCTGGTGCTGAGCACGATCAGGTTGGTCGGGCCCGGAGTGATGGAGGCGACGAAGGCAAAGAGGATGAACGCAAGCATGGCACGGCCCTTTTGAAAGTCAGGGCGTACTGTGGCGGGTGTGGTGGGCGGCGGTCTTGAACGTTTGTTCAGCGCCGGATGCTGCCGCCGGCACGCTGCTGATAGGCGCCAGGAGTGATGCCGTAGGCGCGCACAAACCAGCGGCCCAAGTGGCTTTGGTCAGCAAAACCCAAACGGCTGGCGACGTCCACCGGTTGCACGCCAGCGGCGAGCATTTGCCGGCCACGACTGAGGCGCAACTGGATCAGCCAGGCATGCGGCGCCAGACCATAGGCAGCCTTGAACGCGCGGGTCAGGCGAAAACGGTCGGTGCCGCAGGCTTGTGCGAGGGTTTGCAGGCTGATGTCTTGTTCATGGTAAGCCATCAAGTAATCGCGAGCCTGCCGGGCGATCAGCGGCGCGCGCGTTGTGGTGGTTGGCTGCGGGCGCCGATACAAATGGCTGGCAAGGCGTTCCAGCAAGGTGTCCAGCGCCACGTCGCGGACCATTTGCACGTCTTTTTGATGCAGCGCGTTGAAGGCGAACAAGGTGGCGCGGGCCAGTTCGGGATCATCGTTGAGCACGCTGCCAATGCCCGGCAAACCGCTGCCGTAACTGCCCAGGTGCAAACCGTCCAAGGCTTGCTCCAGCCATGAAGGTTGCAGGTACAGCATGCGATAGGTGAAGCCATCCGGACTCGGCGCGTCGCCGTCATGGATGTCGCCCGGTTCGAGCATGAAGACCTTGCCCGGCGTGCTGTCATGCCGTGCCCTGCGGCTGTTGAAGCGCTGCACGCCTTGCTCGGTGAAGCCGATCAGGTAGGTTTCGTGCCAGTGCGGATCGTACGCGTGCGCGTGCCCGGCGAAATGCGCGTGCAGGGTTTCGATGCCGGTTTCCCGGTCGTGAGTGAGGTCGATCCAGTTGCTCATGGCTTGAATACAGAATGGTGGGCTGGCGCTAGTAACCCACAGTTGACCGCGTGCGACTAGAAGGTTTGTGCAACGTTCGTCTGGCGAGCCCCGAGAGGTTTGTCAGATCGAACGCTGGTTGACCCGCGCCATCAGTTGCTCGGCAGTTTCCTTGCGCTCCGAATAGCGATCGACCAGAAACGCCTGTTGGTCGCGCAGCAGTACGGTGAACTTGACCAACTCTTCCATCACATCGACGACGCGATCATAGAACGGCGACGGTTTCATCCGCCCCGCCTCGTCGAACTCCATGTAGGCCTTCGGCACCGAGGATTGGTTGGGGATGGTGAACATGCGCATCCAGCGTCCCAGCACGCGCAGCTGATTGACCGCATTGAAGGACTGCGAGCCGCCGCAGACCTGCATCACCGCCAGGGTTTTGCCCTGGGTCGGGCGCACGGCGCCGAGTTCCAGCGGGATCCAGTCGATCTGCGCCTTGAACACCGCCGACATGGCGCCGTGTCTTTCTGGCGAGCACCAGACCTGGCCTTCCGACCACAGCACCAGATCGCGCAGCTCCTGCACTTTCGGGTGGTCGACCGGGGCGTCGTCGGGCAACGGCAAACCGCTCGGGTTGAAGATGCGCGTCTCGGCACTGAAATGTTCGAGCAGGCGCGCAGCCTCCTCTACCAATAAACGGCTGAAGGAACGTTCGCGGGTCGAGCCGTAAAGCAGCAGAATGCGCGGTTTGTGCTCATCCGAAGCGGATGTCTGCAAACCTTCGAACAGCGAATGATCAAGATTGGGCAGTTGTTCTGACATATATCCTCCGGCTTACAGGGAGCCGATTCGATCCAGCTCACGCTGGAGTTCGGCGCGGCTGAGTTGTGTAAAAGGCAGGCCGAGAAAAGTTGCGCAGCGCCGCTCGATGATTGCCAGCGTGGCTGCAAACGCCGCGTCTACGGCGGCTTCGTCGCCGCTCACATCGGAAGGATCTTCCAGGCCCCAATGGGCTTTGAGCGCCGGGCCGAAGTACACCGGGCAACTTTCACCCGCCGCCTTGTCGCAGACGGTAATGACGATATCTGGCGGGTTACCTTCGAAGGCGTCATTGCCCTTGCTGTACAGGCCATCGATGCAAATGCCGGCCTGTTGCAGCGTGGAAAGACTGCGTGGCAAAACCTCGCCTTTGGGGAAACTCCCTGAGCTGACGGCCTCGAAACCCGGGCGTGCCAGGTGATTGAACATGGCTTCGGAAAGGATGCTGCGGCAACTGTTGGCCGTGCACATGAACAGAACTCGCATGGAGGTTTCCTGACAGTTGAGATTCAGCAGCACGCTGCTTCGCGAACGGGGCGCCCATCCATGTTCTGCAAGCGCGAGGCGTTGTCCTTGAGCCAGTCGGCGTTGGCCTTCGACGTCACGTGCAGGATGTGATGAACCCAGTCGGGCAGATGCGGGTTGAGACGGTAATAAACCCATTGCCCCTGACGGCGATCGAGCAGCAGACCGTTGCTGCGCAGTTGCGCGAGGTGACGGCTGATCTTCGGCTGGCTATCGCCGAGGGCGCACATCAGCTCACAGACACAGAGCTCGCCTTGATCGGCGATCAACAGCGTGGCGCGGACGCGGGTTTCGTCGGCCAGGCTTTTGAAGACTTCGGGAGGCGTGATCATAGAGGTGTACCGTACATATGGACGGACGAATATACGGATATCCATATATTAATCAAGCCCGGAATTTACACTCCAATCATTCCCGGACACTAATCCTGTGGGAGCGAGCCTGCTCGCGAAAGCGGTGGATCATTAAGCATTAGCGTTGACTGACACGACGCCTTCGCGAGCAGGCTCGCTCCCACAGGGGAATTCAGGTTGGCTGGGTTATCCAAGCAACAACCCCTGCTCCGCCTCACACAACCCCACCACATAATCCCAGACCACCCGCAATCGCACCGACTTGTGCAACTCGCGCCGGGTGCTGATCCAGTAACTGCGTTCGATGCTTTCGTCGGGCAGCAAAGGCACCAGATCCGGATCGTCGGCAGCCATGTAGCAGGGCAAAACCGCGATCCCCAATCCCGAACGCGCGGCTTCCTGTTGGGCGATGACGCTGGTGCTGTGAAACACCACGCGCGGATTGCGGCAGAAACTGTTGAGGAACATCAGCTCTTGGCTGAACAACAGGTCATCGACGTATCCGATCCACGCATGCCGCCCGAGGTCTTCGCGGCTACTCAGCGACGGTGCGTTGTCGAGATACCTTTGGCTGGCATACAGCGCGAGCCGGTAGTCAGTGAGTTTGCGCGTGACCAGCATGTCCGCTGCCGGACGCTCCAGATGAATACTGATTTCCGCCTCGCGGTTGAGGATGCTGACGAAACGCGGCACCGCCACCAACTCCACCTCAAGACCCGGATAGCGCTCGAACAGGCCGATCATGCGACTGGCGAGGAATTTGATACCTAGGCCTTCGGTAACGCCGACGCGGATTTTGCCCAGTGGTGCGGTGGATTGGGTGATTTCCTCCTGGGCCAGCAGCGCGACGTTTTCCATGGCTTCGGCGTGTTTGAGCAGCGCCTCCCCCGCCGGGGTCATTTCGTAGCCTTGGGCGTGCTGGACGAACAGCGCGGTGCCGAGGCTTTTTTCGATGGCCTCGATGTGGCGGGCGACGGTGGCGTGGGTGGTATTTAGCCGGCGGGCGGCGGTGAGCAGGCGGCCGCTGCGTTGCAACTCGAGAAAGAACCGCAGGTCGTTCCAGTCGAACATGAGAAGTCCTTGTCAGCTAAGGTCAGTCGAGGCTGTTTAAAAACGCACAGCGGCTGCGCAAAAACTAACATTCTTTTGACGAAAGCTAACAACTAGAGTGTCCGACAATAAAAACAAAAAGCGAGGTCAGGGAATGCAGACTTCCCTCGATGAATACGATTACATCGTGGTCGGCGCCGGCCCCGCCGGGTGTTTGCTGGCCAATCGGCTGTCGGCGGATCCGCAACAGCGCGTGCTGTTGCTCGAAGCCGGCGGACGCGACAACTATGCCTGGATTCACATTCCCGTCGGTTATCTGTTCTGCATCGGCAATCCGCGCACCGACTGGTGCTTCAAGACCGAGGCGCAACCCGGCCTGCAAGGTCGCAGCCTGAGTTATCCGCGCGGCAAAGTCCTCGGTGGCTGCTCCTCCATCAACGGCATGATCTACATGCGCGGCCAGGCCGGCGACTATGACGGCTGGGCGGCCGAAGGCAATCCGGGCTGGGCCTGGAATGACGTGCTGCCGCTGTTCAAACAAAGCGAAAACCACTTTGCCGGCGCGGCTGAATTTCACGGTGCCAAGGGTGAGTGGCGGGTCGAGCAACAGCGCTTGTCGTGGCCGATTCTGGACGCGTTTCGCAGTGCGGCCGAACAGAGCGGCATTGCCTCCATCGAGGATTTCAATCAGGGCGACAACGAAGGTTGTGGCTACTTCCAGGTCAACCAGAAGGCCGGGGTGCGCTGGAACGCGGCGAAGGGGTTTCTCAAACCGGTGCGTCATCGCGCCAATCTGACGGTGTTGACCGGGGTTGAGGTAGATCGTGTTCTGCTGGAAGACGGACGCGCATCGAAGGTCAGCGCCCGACACGAAGGCCAGGTGAAAAGCTTCAAGGCGCGCAAGGAGATCGTCTTGTGCGCCGGTTCCGTGGGATCGCCAAGTATTCTGCAGCGCTCCGGGATTGGTCCACGACCGTTGCTTGAGCGCCTCGGCATCGGCGTGACTCGTGATCTGCCGGGCGTCGGCGGCAATCTGCAGGATCACCTGCAACTGCGCCTGATCTATAAACTGGAAAACGCCCGCACCCTCAACCAGATCGCCGGCAGCGTGTGGGGCAAGATGGGCATGGGCCTGCGTTATCTGTATGACCGCAGCGGGCCGTTGTCGATGGCACCGAGTCAGCTCGGGGCGTTTGCGCGATCCGGGCCGGAGCAGACCTCGGCGAATCTGGAATATCACGTGCAGCCACTGTCGCTGGAGCGTTTTGGCGAGCCGCTGCACAGCTTTCCCGCCTTTACCGCCTCAGTCTGCGATCTGCGTCCGCAGAGCCGTGGCCGCATCGAAATCCGCTCGGCAGATCCACAGGAAGCGCCGCTGATTCAGCCCAACTACCTGAGCCATCCCGAAGACCTGCGCGTGGCCGCCGATGCGATCCGCCTGACTCGCCGCATCGTCAGCGCGCCAGCCTTGCAAGCGTTCAAACCGGTGGAATATCTGCCCGGCGACAGCCTGCAAAGCGAAGCGCAACTGCACGAAGCAGCGGCCAGAATCGGCACGACGATTTTCCATCCGGTCGGCACTTGTCGCATGGGCAATGACGGCGATGCGGTGGTCGATGCGCAGTTACGCGTTCACGGCGTTCCCGGCCTGCGCATCGCCGATGCGTCGATCATGCCGCGCATTACCTCGGGTAATACCTGTTCGCCTACGCTGATGATTGCCGAGAAGGCTGCACAACTGATCCTGGCTGGACCTGTACACAGTCCAAATGTGGGAGCGAGCCTGCTCGCGAATGCGGTAGCACATTCAACATAAACGTTGACTGACACGACGCCTTCGCGAGCAGGCTCGCTCCCACAGGAATCAACAGCAGATTCAAGGCATCGCGCATCACCCGGACACGCAGCACCAGTGGAACAACAAAAACAATCACTGTGAGGGATACCGATATGTCAGAACACGTTCAGCCGCTGGACGTCGCGAGCGACGCCAGCACTCGCAACGACACGCAGAAAGTCATTTTCGCCTCGTCCTTGGGGACGGTGTTCGAATGGTATGACTTCTTCCTCTACGGCGCCCTCGCGGCAGTCATCAGCAAGCAGTTCTTCGCCGGGGTCAACGACACCACGGCGTTCATCTTTGCGCTGATGGCCTTCGCTGCCGGGTTTGTCGTGCGGCCTTTCGGGGCGCTGGTGTTCGGTCGGCTGGGGGACATGATCGGGCGCAAATACACCTTTCTGGCGACCATCATCCTGATGGGCGTGGCGACGTTCTGCGTCGGCCTGCTGCCGACCTACGCCAGCATCGGCATCGCCGCGCCGATCATTCTGGTGGTGCTGCGCATGCTTCAGGGCCTGGCGCTCGGTGGCGAGTACGGCGGCGCTGCAACCTACGTGGCGGAACACGCGCCGATTGGCAAACGCGGTTTCCACACCAGCTGGATTCAGTCCACCGCAACCCTCGGCCTGCTGCTGTCGTTGCTGGTGGTGCTCGGTTGCCGCTACTTCACTGGCGATCAATTCGAAGTGTGGGGCTGGCGCATTCCGTTCCTGCTGTCGATTGTGCTGTTGGGCATTTCCACCTGGATTCGCCTGAGCCTGCACGAGTCGCCGGCGTATCTGAAGATGAAAGAGGAAGGCAAAACCTCCAAGGCGCCGATCCGCGAATCTTTTGGTAAATGGGAAAACCTCAAGGTGGTGCTGATCGCCCTGTTCAGCATCAACGCCGGGCAAGCAGTGACCTTCTACGCGGCGCAGTTTTACGTGCTGTTCTTCCTCACCCAGTTCCTGAAAATGGACCCGGCGGTGGCCAATACCTTGCTGATCATCAGCGTGGTCATCGGTGCGCCGTTCTTCATCATCTTCGGCTGGCTGTCGGACAAGGTCGGACGCAAACCGGTGCTGATGATCGGCCTGCTATTGGCGACCGCGCTGTACTTCCCGATCTTCAAATCCCTCGCCCATTACGCCAACCCGGCCATCGATCAGGCCAGCCGTCAGGCGCCGATCACTGTGCTGGCGGATCCAGCAACCTGCACCTTCCAGTTCGATCCGGTGGGCAAAGCCAAATTCGACAGCCCGTGCGACAAGGTCAAAACCTTTCTGGTCAAACAGGGCCTGCCCTACTCCAGTGTCGCCGCACCGACCGGCAGCGCCGTGCAAGTCAGCGTTGGTGACGTGCAGCTCGACGGCTTCGACGAAGCGGCGTTGCGCGGCGCGATCACCCTCGCCGGCTACCCGCAACAGGCCGACCTGCAGCAGATCAACAAGCCGATGATCGTTGCCCTGATCGTCGCGCTGATCATCATTTCCGCCATGTGCTACGGGCCACTGGCGGCGTTGATGGTCGAACTGTTCCCGACGCGGATTCGCTACACCTCAATGTCCCTGCCGTACCACATCGGCAATGGCTGGTTTGGCGGGTTCCTGCCGACCGTGTCGTTTGCGCTGGTGGTGTACACCGGGGATATTTTCTACGGGCTGTGGTATCCGGTGCTGATTACCGGGGTCAGCCTGGTGGTGGGGATGATCTTTTTGCGCGAGACGAAGAATATCGACCTGGACAAGAACTGATTCCCGGTCAAGTCAGCTTCTCTGTGGCGAGGGATCTTGCTCCCTCGCCACAGGTGATTCACACAAACACAGACTTGTGTCTCAGACATCTGCCTTGATCACCTCGAACTTCACCTGATCCGGATAAAACGCCACGTAGTTCTGGATGTCTTTGACCGAGACTTTCGGATGCTCGTACGTCCACACCGCATTCGCCCCCTCATGCCCTGGCACTTGCAGGCTGAAGTAATTGGCGTCGCCTTTGTATGGGCAATAGCTGGTGTGGTCGGTGCGGGCGAAATATTTTTCGTCGATGTCTTCGCGGGGGACGTAGTACACCGGCGGGTAGTTGGCTTCGTTGAGGATCAGTACGTGGGAGGATGCGGCGACCTGGATACCGTGGAATTTCACTATCAGGCAGCCGGGAAGTTGTTCGAGGGCAATGACAGGACTGGGGCCGGTGCTTTTCATGGGTTTCTCCTGAATACGGCGAAGAGACCGGTTCAGGTATAGCCCATCGGTTCTGTTTGGGGGGGTTTTACAGCTGAACGGCCCATCAACTTCAACGGCCCCTCATCGGAACGCCGCCCAGCCCTCTCCGCGAAGGAGAGGGCCGTTTTTCAGGCATCACGCAACGATATCAGTTGCCACCGCTTGCCCCACCACACCCACGGCAAAGTCCACTGAACCCTGCCCCGTCAAGTCAACCATCAGGCTGGTCTGATTGGTCTGCGCGTAGTAAGTCAGAATCGCATCGCCGGCATGCCCGGTGAAGCCGCTGACAAAATTCAGCGACGCTGCGCCCGTGGCGAAGCCGGCGATCCCTGACAGGTCGATCTTGTCCAGGCCGCTGGTGAAATCCATGATCCAGTCCGGCGCGGTCATGGTCGAATCACTGGCCGCACCGAACACGAAGGTGTCCGCGCCTTCACCGCCCCGCAGCACATCAGCGCCGCCGCCTCCGTAGAGGATGTCGTTGCCAGCACCGCCAAACAGGTGATTGACCGCTGCGTTGCCGATCAGCAGATCATTGCCCGATCCACCCAAAGCGTTTTCCACTGTCACGCCGTAAGCTATCGACACGTTACCGACCAGACCACCGACGTCGGAGAACGAGCCTTCATTGAGGTTGATCTTCTGGTTCTGGGTGAAACCGGAGAAGTTCAGCGTGTCATCGCCGCCACCGTCCCACACCGAGAACACCAGTTTCGACGACGCCGATGTGGCGCTGTAGAAATCACGCCCGGCGTTGGAGCTGAAGCCGTAAGTGGTGTTATCGGCGCGGGTTTCGGAGTTGGCACCGTAGAGTTTCTGCACCGCCACGATATCGTCCAGCAACGGCGCCGACGCGTAGGCACCACTGCCGTCCTTGCTGAAATTCTGCTCGGTGTTGTACTCGCTCCAGTAGCTCATCAGGCTGTAGCCGCGGGTGTCTTCGGCGTACTTGGCGTCAGCGTACGTCGGGTTGCCATTGCCCGCGTTGTAGGCGCCCGGGTGCGACAGGCCAAGGGTATGGCCGATTTCGTGGGTCAGGGTCTGGCGCCCGTAGTTGTTGATGTCCGGGGTCTTGTTGACCTGGTACTGATCGTTGATCAAGTACCACGACTGGCCGTCATAGCTGCCGCCACTCGGCAGATAAGCAAACGCGGCGCCGCCGGTGCTGACGTCGTAGTTGCCGAACGTCATGTGACCGTCACCGCCCTTGCCTTCGGTGAAGGTAACGTTGGCGACGTCAGCCCAGGATTGCATGGCCAGCACGGCTTGAGCTTTCTGCTGGGCGCTGAATTCGCTGAAGTTGCCCAGTTTCGGGTTGTAGTTCGCCGGTTTTTCGGTCAGGAAGGTGTAGCTAAGGTCGATTTTGCCGTCAGCGTTTTTATCGCCCCACGACAGGTTTTTGCGCAGAATTTCGTCGGCTGCCTGGTCGGCGGTAAAAGAAGGTTTGCCGTTGACCAGCCCGATGCCACGGTCATACAGGTGGCTGAAGGTATTGACTTCGTCATAGGTGCTGCTGGTTCTGGAGTTGGCTTGAGCCATGGTGGACTTCCTTGTTTCTGAATGGTCAGTGTCGACAGACCACGGCGATCTTCTGGCGAGATCGTCCTGTCTCCCGCGTGTTTGAATCGTCGAAAAACCTGACACAGGTGAAAACAGGTCGCTAATCAATTTCTCGATAGGTGCGGCCACGTCCCCGGAATACCCGTCATGAGCGGCAACGCTTTATCTGTATATCCATACAGATAAAAGTTGCCCCTGACGCCAAGTCCGGCCATTCTGTGCACCTGTTCCGACCTTGATCGATGATGGTGGTTATGCGGCTGTACCTCTGTGAAAAACCTTCCCAGGCCAAAGACATTGCGGCTGTGCTCGGCGCCAGACGCCGGGGCGACGGCTGCTGGCTGGGAACGGACGTCACGGTGACCTGGTGCATCGGCCACTTGCTGGAAACCGCGCCGCCGGATGCCTACGACGCACGCTACAAGCGCTGGGTACTGGCGGATCTGCCGATCATTCCGGACAAATGGAAAATGACCGTCAAACCGCGCACCGCCAGCCAGTACAAAGCCGTCAAACGCCTGCTCGGCGAGGCCAGCGAACTGATCATCGCCACCGACGCCGACCGTGAGGGCGAGATGATCGCCCGGGAACTGGTCGAGCACTGCCGCTATCGCGGGCCGATTCGCCGCTTGTGGCTGTCCGCCCTGGACGAGGCCTCGATTCGCAAGGCCTTGGCCGCGCTGAAACCGGGTGCCGAGACGTTCAGCCTGTATCACTCGGCATTGGGTCGATCCCGGGCGGACTGGCTGATCGGCATGAACATGAGTCGCCTGTTCACCCTGCTCGGTCGTCAGTCGGGTTATCAGGGTGTGTTGCCGGTCGGTCGGGTGCAGACGCCGACATTACGGCTGGTGGTGGATCGTGATCGCAGCATCGCCGACTTCGTGCCAGTGCCGTTTTGGGCGATCGATGTGGAGTTGTTGCACAACGGCACGCCGTTTACCGCGCAGTGGCGAGCGCCGCCGGATGTCTGCGACGATCAGGATCGCTGTTTGAATCAGGCCTTGGCGCAACAGGCTGCTGCCGCTATCAGCAACGCCGCCAGCGCCCGCGTGGTAAAACTGCGCACCGAGCGCATGCGCGAAGTGGCGCCCCTGCCCTTCGACCTCGGCACCTTGCAGGAAGTCTGCTCGAAGAAACTCGGCCTCGGCGCGCAGGAAACCCTCGACATCGCCCAGGCGCTCTACGAAACCTACAAGGTCATCACCTACCCGCGCAGCGATTGCGGTTTCCTGCCGCTGAGTCAGCACAGTGAGGCGCCGGCCATTCTCGCGGCGTTGCGCCAAGCCGACCCGAACCTCGACGCGCTGCAGGGCTTTCTCGAACCGCAGCGCAAATCCCGGGCGTGGAACGACGCCAAGGTCAGCGCGCACCACGGCATCATCCCCACCGCAGCGGCAAAGAACCTTGAACGCCTGAGCGGCAAGCACCGTGCGGTTTACACGTTGATTCGCGCGCGGTATCTGGCGCAGTTCCTGCCCAATCACGAATACGATCGCACTCAGGCCGATTTCGATTGCGCCGCTGAAGCGTTGCGCGCGGTCGGCAAGCAGATCATCGAACCGGGCTGGAAGCGTGCCTTGCCCGAGGCACTGGCACCGGCCAAAGGCCGTGAAGCCCCCGCGCCGCAAACCTTGCCGGCACTTGGTCAAGGCGTCAAGTGCGCCGTCGCCGCTGTGAAGCTCAAGGATCTGTGGACGCAACCACCCAAGCCCTACACCGAAGGCGATCTGATCAAGGCGATGAAAAACGTCGCCAAGCTGGTGGAAGATCCGCTGCTCAAACAGAAGCTCAAGGACACCACCGGCATCGGCACCGAAGCCACCCGCGCATCGATCATCCAAGGCTTGCTGGATCGTGGTTATCTGGTGAAAAACGGCAAGGCCCTGGCCGCCACACCCGCCGCGTTCAGCCTGATCGACGCCGTACCGCGAGCGATTGCCGACCCCGGCACCACGGCAATCTGGGAGCAGGCGCTGGACATGGTGCAAAGCGGCGAGATGAGCCTGGAAGAATTCGTCACCAAACAAGCGGCGTGGATGAGCAAACAGGTGACCCGCTGCTCGGGCTTGAGCCTGACCATCAGCGGCCCGCCACCTGCCGGCAAGGCTGGCGCGCCGTGGAAGAAGAAACGCAAATCAACGCGGAGCAAAACCGCCGGCACCACCAAACGTGCCGCGAAACCCGCAGCCAAAAAGTAATACACGCTACTGTTTCTGAAAGGTCGTTACTTCAGGAAGCCAAAGCATGCCTAACGTCGAACTGCACCCCGCCCAGCGCGACGAACTGCAAACCATCGAAAATCTAATGCAGTTCTACATGTACGACTTCAGCGAATGGCTGCCGCTGAAGTTTGCCGACCATGGCTTCTTCAGCATCCAGTGGAAGGACGACTACTGGCGCCACCCAACCACCAGACCGTTCCTGATCCACGTCGACAACCAACTTGCCGGCTTCGTGACCGTAGACAACGACACCCACATCGCTGGCGCCGAACACAACATCGGCTATTTCTTTCTGGCTCGACGTTTTCGTGGCCAAGGCGTCGCGCAGTTTGTCGTCTCTGCCCTCTTGAGCCGAATCCCCGGTCAGTGGCAGATTTTCCATATCGATGCCAACCGGCCTGCGCAGCGCTTCTGGGCGCGGCTGATCCCGCATTTGAGCGGTGGCGAATTCACCTCAGAGCAGCGGGAAGTGGACGGTTATCGGTCTACGTTCTATGTCCTGCGCAGCCCCTTTTCCGTCATCTGAACGGATCCTTTCTCATTCCAGAACAGCTTTGTCCGACAATATGTAGTGACCAAAAATAATCACTACAAAACCGTTGACGGCGTCGTTTGGCTTTTGCATGATGAAGACGTTCCCCGATCGGGAACATCGGTAACACGCTTGAGCAAACTCGTCTGACCGCCGAGTTGTTTTTTCCGGATACACGCTGCCCACAAGGCAGATTGAAGAAGCTGACCTGGCCTGAACGTCCAGTACAAGGATGAGAAGCGCTGGCGAAAATTCTCAAGACGCTTGTGGTCGACACTGAAAACGTCGTCAAGGAGCCTCCCGGTTTTCGCTGCTTCTCCTCGTTGTGACGCTATTGCGTAGCAGTTATTCAACACGACTACATGCAACAGATGCATGACCCCGTACTTCACACGGGCGAGCGCTGACGTCCTGGTTTCGGTGCCAGGGATCAACTAACCGATGGGCTACCTGTATTAGCGAATCAACTTTGAAAGATCACCAGACTGGTCAAGGGGCAATATCATGAATCTGAACAATCAACCGACTATCGAAGAACTGGCTCGTATGTTCGCTGCGCAAAAAGACAGCCACGACAGCCATATCCTGTGGATCAGCAAGTCGGGCCAGGTGCATATCGACTGCCTGGCACCCCACGCAGGTGAAGAAGAATTCGACCGCAACAACCAGAACCTGCTGGCCCGCCTGAAGATGTACCGCCGCGGCCACGGTTATGTCGGCAAGAAAGCCGCGGCCGATAAAGACTTCATCGCTAATGTGCTGCAGACGCTGAAACAGGTGTGGGACTCGATGCAGAACAAAAATGAAGTTCGGGTGATTGATCGGTTCTGCTGATTTATAACTTCAATAATTGAAAGGGCCTGCTCCCCAATGGAAGCAGGCCCTTTTTTACTATCACCTACACGGGGGAAGGTGTTTCGAGGACGAGGTCGATGAACGCCAGCGCCGCCGCACTGTGATAATTGTTCTTGCGTCGCAACAACGCCGCACCCCGCTGCGGTGCTTCACTCTCGACCCGCAACCTGCGCAACGCCCGGTCTTCAGTCGCAATCGCCTCCGGCAACATCGTCGCCATCGGCGCACACCGCACCACCTCCAGCAACGTACTCACCGAGTTCACCTCAATCCGCACATTGGGCGTAATCGCCTGCTGACGGAAATACTCGTCCACCGATAACCGTGTGATGAAGTCCGGCGCCAACAACGCGAAATCCATCTGTGCCAGCGCCTCCAGTTTCAGTACAGCGGTGCTGTCGTACAGCGGATGCTCGCGCCCCACCATGAGTCCCAATGTCTCGACAAACGCCGGAATGCACTCGATGTCCGGGCTGCGCACCGGGGTGAAGGCAATGGCGACGTCCAGCGAGTCTTCCGCCAGCCCAGCTTCAATGTCATCCATCGACAACTCGAAAATCTGCAGATGAATCCCCGGAAACCGCGCCGTGTAGTCGCGCACTAACGGCCCGACAAGATAGGCCATGAAGGTCGGCGTCATGGCCAGACGCAAGGTGCCACGGGACAGATCCTTGACGTCATGCAAGGCACGCTTGCCCGCCTCCAGTTCCACCAGCACCCGCCGCGCACATTCGATATAGGCCTCACCGGCATCCGTCGGTTTAACCGTACGAGAGGTGCGATCAAACAGAATCACACCGAGGGTTTCTTCCAGTTGGCGAATCTGTTGCGACAGGGTCGGCTGCGATACATGCAGCGCCTCGGCCGCACGAGTGAAGCCGCCGTGATCGGCCACGGCCAGCAAGTAACGCAAATGTCGTAGCAACATACAAAAACCATCTATAGGCAGGACTTATGTGAAGCATTATATATGGGTCTTGGACGCTATGGGTCAAACGGCAGAAGATGAACCCCACACAGCAAGCCAACCCCTGAAAGGAGTGACACCATGCAACAGTCCCACGCCTACAGCGACACCAGCCTGGCCCTGACCACCCGCATTCTCGACGCCAAGGCAGGCAAAAACCTGTCGTGGCAGGATCTGGCCGACGGCACCGGCCTCAGCCTGGCCTTCGTCACCGCCGCCCTGCTCGGCCAGCACCCACTGCCGGAAAACGCCGCCCAAGTGGTCGGCGACAAGCTTGAACTGGACGCTGCCGACGTCGCCGCCCTGCAAATCATCCCGCTGCGCGGCAGCCTCAGCGGCGTGCCGACCGACCCGACCATCTACCGCTTCCACGAGATGATCCAGATCTACGGCACCACCCTTAAGGCGCTGGTTCACGAGCAGTTCGGCGACGGCATCATCAGCGCGATCAACTTCAAGCTGGACATCAAAAAAGTCGAAGACCCGGAAGGCGGCTCTCGCGCCGTGGTCACCCTCGACGGCAAATTCCTGCCCCTGCGTCCGTTCTGATCTGCCCGGCCCGCACCCCGTGTGCGGGCCAACCGATCACCATGAAGAGGACCTGCACATGAAAGCCCTGATCGATGGTTTCCTGAAATTCCAGAACGAAGCCTTTCCACAACGCACCGAACTGTTCAAACACCTGGCGACCACCCAACAGCCCGGCACCTTGTTCATCACCTGTTCCGACAGCCGTGTAGTGCCGGAACTGCTGACCCAGCAAGAACCCGGCGAACTGTTCGTGATCCGCAACGCCGGCAATATCGTGCCGTCCTACAGCCCGCATCCGGGCGGGGTTTCAGCGACGGTGGAGTATGCTGTGGCGGTGCTTGGCGTGACCGACATTGTCATCTGCGGCCATTCCGATTGCGGCGCGATGACGGCGATTGCGAAGTGCAAGTGCATGGATCACCTGCCCGCCGTCAGCGGCTGGCTGCAACATGCCGAGTCGGCAAAAGTGGTAAACGAAGCGCGGCCGCATGCCAATGACGCGGCGAAACTGAGTTCGATGGTGCGCGAAAACGTGATCGCGCAACTGGCGAATATCCAGACCCATCCGAGTGTGCGTCTGGCCCAGGAGAAAGGCCTGCTGAACCTGCATGGCTGGGTGTACGACATCGAGACCGGCTCGATTGATGCGCTGTCTTCGGACCGCCGCATCTTTGTGCCGCTGGCCGAGCAACCGGCGACTTGTGCCATCCACGCGCAAACTACCCACGCGGCCTGAGCAAGTGATCGTTCCCACGCTGGAGCGTGGGAACGATCATTGTCCGCCGGATCAGCGTTTTACGCGAAGATCCACCTGAGTCATCCGGCTACGAACCGTGAACACTCCGTCCCCCGAAAGAATCGCACTGCGCGCAAACAACCGCCCACTTTCCCAGTTCGAAAGCCCCAACTCTGGCTTGTTCAGCGCGTACTGCCCATCGACCCAGCGGGTAATGCCATTGCCCACGAACGGCGCGTTGACCGCGCGATAAAAGCGCTCTTGCGCCGCAGCATCTTCGCTGATCAGCGACACGGTGAATTGCGGGCTGTAACGATTGAACAGCGCAATCGCCTGATCCAGATCGTCGACAATCATCAGGCTGACTTCCGGGGTTTCTTCCCACTCCCACTCGCGGCCCAACTCGGATTGTGCCAACGGTTCGGCCAGTGCTTCGGTCTGATAACCCTCGGCGCGATAGACTTCGACTGTGGCGGCTTGCCATTCAGTCGGCAGGCAACTTTCGCTGCCCTCGACAATGTGCAATTTGCAGCCCTGACCACGTGCAGTGCCGGCCTGTTGCAGCGCGTCGAGAAACAGCGGCACCAGTTCGGCTGCGCGTTCGCGCTGAATCAGGCAGACGTTCAGGGTGTTGCAGACCTTGCGATCCAGCGAGTTGCGCACCACCGCCGCAAAGCGTTTGGCGTCAGCCTCACGATCGGCGATCAACCAGGCACCACCGGTGCCATGCAGGCTGACCGCAGTTCCTGCCTGCTGGGCAATGCTGCCCAATTGACTGACTGCCCGGCCTGAGCCGCGAGCCACCGCCAGCGACAGACGCCGATCGGCAAACATCGCCCAACCGGCGGCGTGATTGATGCTCTCCACCAGCGAGACAGCACCCACCGGCAGACCGGCCGCTGCCAGCGCCGGGTTCAAGGCGTGGGTGACGATGGCTTGCGCCGTGCCCAACGCATCGCTACCAATGCGCAGCACCGCTGTGTTGCCGGTGCGCAATACACCGGCGGCGTCAGCAAACACATTCGGTCGCCCCTCGAAAACAAACGCGACGATGCCCAACGGCGAGACCACTTGCTCGACTTTCCAGCCGTCGTGCTCAACGCTGCTGATGACTTTGCCACGCGTCGGTGCGGCATCACGCCAGGCGCGCAGGCCGGCAATCATGTCGCGGCGCATGCGCTCGTCGGCGAGCAAGCGCGTAGTCGAACGCCCGCGAGCCTTGGCCCGTTCGATGTCGGCGAGGTTGGCGGCTTCGATCTGCGCCCAGTAATCCGGGGATTCGAGACGCTGCGCGAACAGATCGAAGAATTGGCTGATCGCCGCATCGGGCACCGCCGACAGCGCGGTGAACGCCGCTGCCGCTCGTTCGATCGCCACCGCAGCAGCCTGTTGATCGGCCACGGGAATCAGCAACAGCTCACCACTCACCTGCTCGACCAACAGGTGGTCGCCGGGTCGAAAACGCTCGGCCAGTTCGGGGCTGACCACGGTCACGCGGTTACCAGCGAAAGGGATCGGCGTGCCAGCGACTAGACGTTCGAGTGCAAGAGACATGAAGCGGATTCACCATACAGAGGGCGGCCGGAAAATGTATAGGATTCTTCACTGAAATACACCTTGCGCAAACACCACTGTCCCTGTGGGAGCTGGCTTGCCAGCGATGAGGCCGGCACATTGAAAATTGATGTTGCCTGATCCGCCGCCATCGCTGGCAAGCCAGCTCCCACAGGGTTTTGCAGTGTTGGTCTGGTCGGGTCAGAACACCGACCAGCCAATCCGCGAACTGAGCATCTCCAGCGCCGCCATCCCCGCCAGCGAATTACCCGCAGCATTGAGCTCCGGCGACCACACGCACACCGTGAACTGTCCCGGCACCACTGCGACGATCCCGCCGCCGACCCCGCTTTTGCCCGGCAGACCGACGCGGTAAGCGAAGTTGCCCGCCTCGTCATACAGGCCGCTGGTGGCCATGATCGAGTTGACTTGCTGGGTCTGGCGGCGCGTGAGGATCTGTTCGCCGCTGTGCTTGCAGAAACCGTCGTTGGCCAGAAAGCAGAAGGCTCGCGCCAGATCGATGCAGTTCATGCGCAGGGCACAATGGCTGAAATAACTGCGCAGCACCGACTCGACGTCGTTGTGGAAGTTGCCGAACGATTGCATCAGGTAGGCCATCGCCGCGTTGCGCGCACGGTGCTGGTATTCGGAGTCGGCGACCTTGGCGTCGATCATGACCTGCGGATTACCCGACAGGCGCCGGACGAAATCACGCATCGACAGGGTCGGTGCGGCGAAGCGCGACTGGTTGATGTCGCAGATCACCAGCGCGCCGGCGTTGATGAACGGATTGCGGGGGCGACCGCGCTCGAATTCCAGTTGCACCAGCGAGTTGAACGGCTGACCCGACGGCTCATGGCCCAGGCGTTCCCAGATCGCCTCGCCAGAATGATCGATGGCCTGCACCAGGCTGAACACCTTGGAAATACTCTGCACCGAGAACGGCGTTTCGGCATCGCCGGCACAATACATTTCGCCGTCGTTGCCATACACGGCGATGCCCAGTTGATTGGCCGGCACGGTGCCGAGGGCGGGAATGTAGTCAGCCACTTTGCCCTGCCCGATGAGGGGCCGGACAGCGTCAAGGATCTCGTTCAACAGCGCTTGCATGCCGGGTTCCGAAGTCTCGCCCCATGGGATCGCGGGGACACTGGGGCTAGACGCTGCGCAGCGCGGTTGAATCACACAGGCCTGCCGGGTTTCAGAGGCCCTTGGATTAATGTATCCCGTCGAGCCCCACCAGCAACGCGCTGTCGCGGCTGTAGATGTCCGGCGCATAGCGCACATGCCCCATGCTGTCGACCTGTGCGGTCCAGTAGGTCATGAGGATCGGCACCGGCGCAGCCAGGCGGAATTCATGGGTGCTGCCGGTGGCGAGCAAGGTGTCGGTACGGGCCTTTTCCGCCGGACTCAACAGCAAGTCACGCAACTGCATCGGGTGTTCGACGCGCACACAACCGGAGCTGAACGCCCGCGGCCCCTTGTCGAACAGCGCCTTGCTTGGCGTGTCATGCAGGTACACCGAGAACGGGTTGGGGAACCGGATCACCATCTGCCCCAGCGGGTTGCGCGGCCCGGCTTCCTGACGCAACAGGATGTTGCCGGGGTTGTCCCAGTCGATATCCGCCGCCGCCAAGGGTTGCCCGTTGGCGTCGAGCACTTGCAGGTTCTGGCGGCTAAGGAAGGTCTGGTCCTTGCGTATCGCCGGCAGTTTGTCTTCTTTCCAGATGGTCGGCGGCACCGTCCAGGTCGGGTTCAGGGTCAAACGCGTGACCCGCGACTTGAGCAGCGGGGTCTGACGTTCAGCACGGCCGACCTGCGTACGCGTCTGCCAGACCGGCACACCAGCCCGATAGAGCGTCAATTCGGCAGCAGCGACATTGACCAGCAAACCGTCGGGTTCCATGTCCTGAGCCAGCCAGCGGAACCGCTCAAGATTGACCCGCAGCTGCTCGCGACGGGTCAGCGGGCTGATGTTGAGTTCGGCAATCGTGCCGGGGCCGACCACGCCATCGGCCTGCAACGAGTGATTGGTCTGAAAGCTTTTCACCGCCTCGACCAACACATCGTCATAGGCGTTGTCCGGCGTGTCGACCGCATGGGTCAGATAACCTTCACTGTACAGACGCTGAGCCAGTTCCGGCACACGTTTGTCTTCCATCGCCGGGCGCAACAGCGGCCCGTTGGCGACAGCTAGCCACTGCGGCAAGGTTTGCTGGCGCTGGCTGGCGTAAAGGTGACGCAGGCTCTGGTACTGCGCCAGACGCGGGCGCGCCAGATCGAACGCGGCCTTGATGTCGTGCATCCCCGGCACGGCAATCGCCAGCAATTCACCTTGACGGTCACGCGGGGTGTCGTCGGCATGCCACAGCGGTTCGAAGTGCGACTGCAACAGCCGACCGTAATGCAGATCCTGCAGGGCTTGCAGATAGGAGCGACTGATGTCGATATCGGCGCACAATTCGCCGTCCTGCGGTGGGTTCAGCGCCACCGGGTAGCGTTTCGGGTTCAGCCCATCGTCGGCCAACAGCTGCAATTGCGCCTGCAAAGCCGGCAACCGTGCGGTCTCGCTCGCCCACACCGGCAGCCAGTCCTGCTGCTGATAGAACGTCTGCAGTTGCCCCAGCGCCTGCCCATTCAGATGCGCGGCAATCGCCGGACACGCCTGCGACAGACCAAGCAGTACGGCCTGCAACGGACTTTGCGGCTCCACCGGCATTGGCGCTGCTGGCGTCGGCAATGTCTGCAACGGCGGCAGCGGTTCATCGGCACAAGCGACAAACGGCGCAGCGAGCAAACAAATGCTCAAGTAGCATGCGTACTTTTTGAACAACTGCTTTACTCCAATCCATGGCCATTCAGATGATGGCCAACCTTACATCAGGTGCGCTGAACAGTCAGGCTCGATACACGGGCTTGCAGGTTACGACTGGGAGTCAGGAGCCAAAGTGCCAAATAGGTAGCCAGTGAGGACACTTTTTAAATGTTGACGTTTGTACGCCGACTTTTGCTGAGCACCGCGACCCTTGTCGTTGTGAGCAGCCCAGCTTTCGCTGCCGGCAAGCCATCGCCGGTTCTCTTCACCAGCCTCGCGCACGCCGCGCCAGAACTCAATCCCCAGGCGCTGAAAGGTGCCCTGAGCGCGATGCAATGTGCGGTCAACAACGGTGCGAAGCCGTCGCGCCATTTGGCGATCATCGATTATTCGCAACCGTCCACCGAGCGCCGACTGTGGATCTTCGACCTGAACCGGAAAAAACTGGTGCTGCGCGACCTCGTCGCCCACGGCTCCAACTCAGGGGAAAACTTCGCCACGCAGTTTTCCAATGTCGAAGGCAGTTATCAGTCCAGCCTCGGCTTGTTCCGTACTCAGGAAAGCTACAGCGGCACCCACGGATATTCGCTGCGCATGGACGGTCTGGAACCGGGCTTCAATGACCTGGCCCGTGACCGCGCCATCGTGATCCACGCCGCCGATTATGTGAACCCGTTGTGGAGCAAGCGTCAGGGCCGTATCGGCCGCAGCCAGGGTTGCCCGGCTGTTCGCCCGCAGATCGCCAGACAGGTGATCGATAAACTCAAGAACGGTCAGTTCATGTTTTCGTGGTACCCGGACCAGCGCTGGCTGAAGAAGTCGCCGTATCTCAACTGCCAGCCGCAACAGGTGGCGAGCATCATCAGTACCCACGCCAGCTAACGATCCTGCATCCACTCTATTGCCCTGTGGAATCTGGCTTGCCAGCGCCCACAGGGATTGGTGGTGCTCACACATTTTCGAGCCGCGCAGATGACCTGCAGGAGTGAGCCTGCTCGCGATAGCGCTGTGTCAGTCACCTGAGATGTTGGCTGTGCCGACGCTTTCGCGAGCAGGCTCGCTCCTACAGGTGGTTTGGGTTCGGCTGATGATCAGCGCCATGATCATCAGCGCCGTGGCGACACCGAACGTGGCGTGCAAACCGCTGGCGATGACGGCGGCCGGCGCCTCGGTCGGATCACCGGTGGCCACGGCAAACACCGCGCCCATCACCGCCGCGCCAGTGATCAATCCCAGGTTGCGCGCCAGTCCCAGCAGTGCCGAGACCACGCCGCGTTGGTCCTGGCTGACCCCGGCCATCAAACCGGTGTTGTTGCCAGCCTGGAACAATGCGTAACCGCTGGCAATCACCACCATCGGCAACACATAAGCAAACACTCCGAGACTCATCGGCAACAGCGCCAACAGACCGCAACCGCAGACCAGCCCCAGCAGCGCGCCCGGCACCACCCGCCGCGCACCGAAGCGATCCACCAGACGCCCGGCCGGTACCCCGCCGAGCGCGGCCAGCAGCGGCCCAACCGACAACACCAGGCCAACCATGGCGCCAGTCAGTCCCAACCCTCGGCTCAGGTAGAACGGCCCGACCACCAACGTGGTCATCATCACCGTGGTCACCAGCAACGTCAGGGCCAGACTGCCGCTCAGGCGCAGGTCGGCGAACAGTGACAAGCGCAGCAGCGGCGCCTTGGCCTTCTTCTCGACCATGATGAACAATCCCGCACCACACAGACTGCTCAGCAGCAACGCCAGCGTATAACCTTCGAGCGTCATCGCCAGCGCGTAGGCTGCCAGCGTCAGCACCAGCACGCCGCTGCCGAGATAATCAAACGCGACACGCGTGCTTGCGCTGCGATCCGCCGGCAGATAACGGTAAACCAGCCAGGCATTGAGCAGCCCCAATGGCACATTGAGCAGAAATATCGACTGCCAGCCGACATGCGCCATCAACAGCCCGCCCAGCGACGGCCCGAGGCTGGTGCCGGTGGCCGACATTGTTGCCAGCAAGCCCATCGCACTGCCCGCTCGCGTTTTGGGCACGGCATCGGCCACCAGCGCCACGGTCAACGCAAACATGATTGCCGCGCCGAGGCCTTGCACTGCCCGCGCACCGATCAACCAACCGAGTCCCGGCGCCAGCGCGCAGGCCAGAGAAGCGCTGGTAAAGACGCCGATACCGATTAACAGCAGGCGCCGACGCCCCAAGGCATCCCCCAGACGCCCGACGCTGACAATCAACGTGGTGATCGTCAGCAGGTAAGCCAGAACGATCCACTGCACCTGTTGAAACGTCGCATCAAACGCCGCTGCCAGTGTCGGCAACCCGGCGTTGGCGATGCTGGTGTCCAGCGACGGCATCAACATCGACAGCGCCAGGCTGGTCAGCGCCCAGCGCGCGGTAGTGCTCAGGGGTTCTCGCGGCATGGGCTACTCACAATGCAAAGGTCATGCGCCGTAGCCTGAGCCTCGACAATACAAGGCGCAAGACGCATGCTTTGCACTCAACACCTGCACGGAACGCCATGCCATGCCTGCACCGGATCTGAACCTGCTGATCACCCTCGACGTGTTGCTGCGTGAAGGCAGCGTCGCCCGCGCCGCCAAATGTCTGCAGTTGAGCCCCTCGGCGATGAGCCGCGCCCTGGCCCGTCTGCGCGAAACGACTGGAGATCCGCTGCTGGTGCGCGCAGGTCGTGGCCTGGTACCGACGCCCCGAGCGCTGGAATTGCGCGAACGGGTCAGCCATCTGGTGCAGGAAGTCGAAGCGGTTTTGCGTCCTGCCGAAGTACTGGATCCGGGGCAGTTGCAACGCACGTTCACCTTGCGCAACACCGACGGTTTTGTCGAAACCTTCGCCGCCGCCCTGCTCGCCCGTGTCGCAACAGAGGCGCCTGGCGTGCGCCTGCGTTTTGTACAGAAGGCCGACAAGGACAGCACACCGCTGCGCGAAGGCCGGGTGGATCTGGAGACCGGCGTCGTCGACGACAGCACCGACCCGACCTTGCACAGCCGCATCCTGTTTCTGGATCACTGGATCGGTGTGGTACGTGAGGGGCATTCCTTGAGTTCGGGCAAGATCAGCGCCAAGCGCTTCGCCGGCGGCGAGCACATTCTCATTTCACGACGCGGACGCAGCAGCGGCCCGGTCGACGAAGCGTTGATGGCCTTGGGCATGACGCGGGACATCGTCACCTCATTCGGCGGATTTTCGGCGGCGCTGACGCTGGTCCGTGAGTCAGACCTGATTGCCACCGTGCCGGAACGTCACACCAGCAAACTGCGCAGCGGCCTGCACAGTTTCGCCCTGCCTTTCGAGATGCCGCCAATCAGCGTGTCCATGCTCTGGCATCCGCGCATGGACGCCGACCCGGCGCACCGCTGGTTACGCAACTGCGTGCGGGAAGTCTGCGCTTAACGCGCATCCCCGCCGGCAGGTTTGTAGAAGAGGAATTTTTTCGTTTCGGCGGTTTTGCGGTATTCCTTCGCCCAGCTCGGGTGGACATTGCGGTCGTGGAAATACAACGCACCTAGGGTGCGATCCTTGAGCTGACGGTTCAGCGCCTTGCCGGCAACTTCCTTGGCCAAGGCGTATTCGGCATCTTCCTTGACCTGATCGGGACGCCCGTCGCACCACCAGGAAAACTGGCAGCTTTTGGTTTCCGAACCCTGTTTGACCACTGCACAAACGGTGTCGGGAAAACCTTCATGGCCGAGGCGATTCATCACCACGCTGGCCACGGCTTCCATCTCCGGGGTGTCCTTGCCTTTGGCTTCCCAGTAGATACTGCGCGCCAGACAGGTGATCGGATCGTCCAGCGGCGCGGCACCGGCGGGGTCCACCGCCTGCACTTCGGTCGGGGTGATCGCTTCGGATTTCGGCGCTGGTGCGGCACTGACTTTGTCCGCCGCTTTCTCTTCCAGCACTTGGGCTTTTTCTTCGGCCTTGGCCTTGATCGGCGCTTGATCGGTAGCCCATGCAGCGCCAGCCAAAAGGGTTAATGCGAAACAGCCAGCCAACCACTTCAATCCCATGTCAGTTCTTCCGGCAGAGCCCGATTCGGGCAACGTGTTACGTAGGGGAGACGCCCGGTTTCCGGGGTCTTGGCTGAGTGTAGACGGCAAAATTACGCGCAGCGTTCCGTAGAAAAAGCTGTGCGATGAAGAAAAAGACATTGCACCCACCGGGGGCGTTTCGCGCATCATGGGCGCATTGCGCCCAAGGGAGATTTCCATGCGTTTCATGCCATCTGTTTTGCGCTTTGCCGCCTTGGCCGTGGGCGTTGCGTTTGCCGCCTCGGCCATGGCCAGCGACGAGTCGCAACTGATCGAGTCCATCAACAAGTACCGCAGCGAACCGCAACGCTGCGGCAGCCAGGCCTCCAGCGAACTGCCGCCGCTGTCGGCCGATCCGCGACTGCGGCTGCCGGCCAGTGGGGCTGTCAATTTGCAGCAAGCCATGGCCAGTGCCAGTTACCCGATGGTTAACGTGCAGGCAATCACCCTCAACGGCCCGCGCGATGCGGCGTCGGCGATGCAGGCGATTCAGGAGAGTTTCTGTCAGGTGGTGCTCGATCCGCAGTTCGTCGACGTCGGCGTCAGCCGCGCTGATCGCGACTGGCGCATCGTGCTGGCGCGCCCCCTGCTGTCGGCCAGGCTTGGCGATGCGCAAAGTGAAGGGCAGAAATTGCTTGAGCAACTCAATGCCGCTCGCAGCCAGCCACGCCAGTGCGGTGGCCAGGCCTTCGCTGCTGCCGCACCGCTGGCCTGGAACGCGACGCTGGGCACGGTCGCCCAGGATCACAGCCGTGACATGGCCAACAAAAACTACCTCGACCACAAGGACCGCGACGGCCGCACCCCCGGCGACCGCGCCGAACTGGCAGGGTACAGCGGCCAACTGGTCGGTGAAAACATCGCCGCCGGTCAGGACACCGTGGGCAAAGTCATCGATGGCTGGCTCGCCAGCCCCGGCCACTGCGCCAACCTGATGAACCCGCAATACAAGGAGCTGGGCGCCGCATACGCGACCGACCCGAAAAGCGATGCGGGGATTTACTGGACGGCGATGTTTGGTGCTCAGTAAATCCCCCCCAGAAGCGCCGGCGATCATAGGAGGGAGTGGGATTGCTCACGAACAGGCAGGCACATTCAACCTCGGTGTTACCTGACCTGACGCCTTCGCGAGCAAGCCCGCTCCCACTAGGGAATGACGGTGGGACGAGATTTGTGTCTGGCCACAATCAGGGTGGGAGTGGGCTTGCTCACGAAGGGGGCGGCACATTCAACATCGGTGTTGCCTGACCTGACGCCTTCGCGAGCAAGCCCGCTCCCACTAGGGAATGACGGTGGGGACGAGATTTGTGTCTGGCCACAGCCAGGGTGGGAGTGGGCTTGCTCACGAAGGGGGCGGCACATTCAACATCGGTGTTGCCTGACCTGACGCCTTCGCGAGCAAGCCCGCTCCCACATGGGAATGACGGTGGGGACGAGAGTTGTGTCTGGCCACAGTCAGGGTGCGAGTGGGCTTGCTCACGAAGGGGGCGGCACATTCAACGTCGGTGTTGCCTGACCTGATGCCTTCGCGAGCAAGCCGGTTCGATTGCAGGTGACCAAAGATCACACCCAAATCGCATCCCATAAGGGATAGTCACCAAGTTTTTCCACCAGGCCTGCCCTCAAGGGGTTGGCTACTACATATCGGGCCAGCTTCACCAGATCTTCCTCTCGCCGCAGTGCATGGTCATGGAAGCTTTGCTGCCAAAGGCTTCCTGTTCGTCCGCTCATCTGGTTGATTGACCGGGTGCTCAAGGACTTGGCCTGGCACATCAATTGGCCCAGCGTTCCTTTTTGCAACTGGATCAGCCAGTGGAAATGATCGGGCATGACAACCCATGCCAATGTGTCGGCGAATCCCTCCTCCTGTGCTTGCTTAAACTGATGCACGACCAACCGGCCGAGTCTGTAATCCTTGAATACCGGTTCCCGCCCCACAGTATTGGCGGTTAGAAGATAAATGCGGTTGTCCTCGCTATGTCGGCCGGTTCGCAGGCGATGTGATGAAAAGCGTTCGGGCATTCCTTTGCCTTCTTCATGGTTGAGTCCAGGAAAAGGCTAGATCAGCGACCACAATGCGCAGGAGTTGTTTATTGGCAGAATGTGTCTGCGCCACAGAACGAATGTGGAAGTGGGCTTGCTCACGAAGGGGGCGGCACATTCAACCTCGGTGTTGCCTGACCTGACGCCTTCGCGAGCAAGCCCGCTCCCACTAGGGAATGACGGTGGGGACGAGAGTTGTGTCTGGCCACAGTCAGGGTGGGAGTGGGCTTGCTCACGAAGGGGGCGGCACATTCAACATCGGTGTTGCCTGACCTGATGCCTTCGCGAGCAAGCCCGCTCCCACATGGGAATGACGGTGGAAACGAGAGTTGTGTCTGACTACATTGACCTGATGCCTTTGACAATTTTCAGCTTCAAAAAAGTAGTCATTTCACTTGCCGGGGGAAGTATATGAGCCGATACCAATTATTGTCCGATCGCTATCTGAAACCCCATTATCGAAAGCACCTACCACCGATTAAAACCCTTTGAATGCAGACACTTGCAAAGATGGAAAGGCATTGCTCCGCTAAAAACACTTGATCATCGACCCTATCAATCAGCCATTCATTAATAGTGATTGGACGCTTGCCAAAGTTGCCCATACCCTGCATCCACTCCCGCCGTTAAATGCGGACTTTTCACTCCTGCGAGGCTGTCATGTCAGAGCGCGTCTTGATCGATGGCTTCAACCGCCGCGTTGACTACCTGCGCATGTCGGTGACCGATCGTTGCGATTTTCGCTGCGTGTATTGCATGGCTGAGGACATGCAGTTTCTGCCGCGCCAGCAAGTGCTGACGCTGGAAGAAATCTATCAATTGGCGCAAAGCTTCGTCGCGCTGGGCACGCGCAAGATTCGTCTCACCGGCGGCGAGCCGCTGATCCGTCCCGGCGTGGTGCAACTGTGCGAGCAGATCGCCGCCCTGCCCGGCCTGCGCGAGTTGTGCCTGACCACCAACGGCTCACAGCTGGGCAAATTGGCCGCCCCGTTATTCAACGCGGGGGTCAAACGCCTCAACATCAGCCTCGACAGCCTCGACCCCGAGCGCTTCAAACAGATGACCCGCAACGGCGATCTGGCGCAGGTCATCGAGGGCATCGATGCCGCGCGCAAGGCCGGTTTCACGCGCACCAAACTCAACTGCGTGGTGATGCAGGGCCGCAATGATCAAGAGATCAATGATCTGGTGAGTTTTGCCATCGACCGCCAGCTCGACATCTCTTTCATCGAAGAAATGCCGCTGGGGATCATCAGTGAGCACAGCCGCGCCGAATCATTTTTCTCAAGCGCGCAGGTGCGGGAAAAGATCGCCGAGCGCTACACCCTGATCGACTCCGCCGAATCGACCCAAGGCCCGTCGCGCTACTGGCGGCTGGCCGAAGCACCGGATATTCGCCTCGGTTTTATCTCCCCGCACAGCCACAACTTCTGCGGCACCTGCAACCGCGTGCGAATGACCGTCGAAGGTCGCCTGCTACTGTGTCTGGGTAACGAGCATTCGCTGGACTTGAAAGCGGTGCTGCGCGCCCATCCGGGGCAGCCGCAACGTTTGGAGAAAGCCATCATCGAAGCGATGAAGCTCAAGCCCTACAGGCACAACTTTGAAGTGAACGACGACGTACAGGTCGTGCGATTCATGAACATGACCGGCGGTTGAACCGTCACATCCTCGCGTAATCGAGATCGCCCAGCATGATCATCAGACCCAAGGTCAGTCAGTTCGCCATCCTGTTCACCCTCAAGGGTTCGATTGCCAAGCGAATCGCCTTGCGCACGCTGATGGTCACCCTGCTGGCGTCGGCCATCGTGCTGGTGGAAATCCTCCATCCCAGCAGCTTCACCAAGGTCAACGCCACACCGTTCACGTTGCTGGGCTTGTCGCTGTCGATTTTCATGAGTTTTCGTAACAACGCCTGCTATGACCGCTGGTACGAAGCACGCAAGGCGTGGGGCGAAGTGATCGTGCATGTGCGCTCGATCATTCGCGAAACCCGGATCCTCAGCGAGTCGGATCAACGCCCGCCGCTGCTGCGCAACCTGGTCGGCTTCGCCCACTCCCTCAACGCGCGTCTGCGGCGTGAAGACGAAGCGTCGGCCAGCAGTGCGTGGGTCAACCCGAAACCCGACGCGCAAGTGCCGGACTACAGCGCGCAGATCCTGCACCGGATCGGCGAACAATGCTCCGATCTGCAACAGGCCGGAGCACTGAGCGAATGGCGTTACATGCTGCTGGCCAATCACCTGACCAGCCTCACGCAGGCTCAAGCCGTGTGCGAGCGGATCAAGAATACGCCGCTGCCCTTCCCCTACACCTTGCTGCTGCACCGCACGATCTACCTGTTCTGCATCCTGTTGCCGTTCGCCATGGCCGAACCGCTGGGCTGGCTGACGCCCCTGTTCACCGCGATTGTCAGCTATACCTTTTTCGGTCTGGATGCGATTGCCGATGAGTTGGAAGATCCCTTCGGCCGCGATGAAAACGACCTGCCAACCGACGCCCTGGTGCGCACGATCGAGCGCGACATCCTGGCTGAACTGGGGGTTGCGCAACTGCCACCGGCCTTGATGCCCGTCGATTACGTCCTGAGTTGATCGGCCATTCACCGCCTCACCTGAGCGCTATTGGATTTAACAAAAGCCTGCTTAGATAGCGGCTCCGCCATGATTCGACTCAGGAGCCGCACTTGAGCACTACGCCAGAGGACCTTCCCCGACCTGATCCCGTCACCCTGCGCCAGGCCTGGCGCTTCTGGCTCAAGCTCGGTTGCATCGGCTTCGGCGGCCCCGCCGGGCAAATCGCGATCATGCATCAGGAACTGGTGGAGCGCCGACGCTGGATCTCCGAGCGGCGTTTTCTGCATGCCCTCAACTACTGCATGTTGCTGCCCGGCCCGGAAGCCCAGCAACTGGCGACGTACATCGGCTGGTTGTTGCATCGCACCTGGGGCGGTGTGATTGCGGGCGTGCTGTTTGTGCTGCCGTCGCTGTTCATCCTGATTGCATTGTCATGGGTGTATATCGCCTTCGGTGATGTGCCGGCCGTGGCCGGGGTGTTTTACGGGATCAAACCGGCGGTGACGGCGATTGTGCTGCACGCGGCCCATCGCATCGGCTCGCGGGCCTTGAAAAACGCCTGGTTATGGGCGATTGCCGGCGCCTCGTTCGTGGCGATTTTTGCCTTCAATGTGCCGTTCCCGCTGATCGTGCTTGGCGCCGCGCTGATCGGTTATCTCGGCGGGCGCCTGGCGCCGCTGCGGTTTGATAACGGCGGCCAGCGCAGCAGTGCAAAGTCGTTCGGCCCGGCGTTGATCGACGACGACACGCCGACACCCGAGCACGCACGCTTCAGCCTGCCGAAGCTGTGGCGCCTGGCGCTGATCGGCGCGGCGCTGTGGTGCTTGCCCATGGCCTTGCTGACCGCGCTGTTCGGCTGGGACGGCACCTTCACCCAGATGGGCTGGTTCTTCACCAAAGCGGCGTTGCTCACCTTTGGCGGGGCTTATGCGGTGCTGCCTTACGTCTACCAGGGCGCCGTCGGGCATTACGGCTGGTTGACGCCGACGCAGATGATCGACGGCCTGGCACTTGGCGAAACCACGCCGGGGCCGCTGATCATGGTGGTGGCGTTTGTCGGCTTCATTGGCGGTTATGTGCAACCTGCATTCGGCGCGGAGCATGCGTTCGCCGCTGGCGCCGTGGCGGCGACGCTGGTGACGTGGTTCACCTTTCTGCCTTCGTTTCTGTTCATCCTCGCCGGTGGGCCGTTGGTGGAATCGACCCACAACGAATTGAAGTTCACCGCACCGCTGACAGCCATCACCGCAGCGGTGGTCGGGGTGATTCTCAACCTCGCGTGTTTTTTTGCTTATCACGTGTTCTGGCCGAGCGGTTTCGCCGGGCCGCCGGATGTTTTCTCGATAGCGTTGGCAGTTATGGCGGCGCTGGCGCTGTTCGTTTTCAAACGCGGTGTGATTGAAGTGTTGATCGTTTGCGCCCTTGTCGGGCTGGGCTTTCATCTGCTGCGCTGAATGCCGCGAGCGCGACCGATTCGGAATCAGTCGTTTACACGCCCGCAGATTGCCCCTTACTATCCGGGCACACCGGTCGGCGGGTCAGGCCCGCCACCGACGTTTTCCGCCAACGGAAACACGCGTTATGAGCACGTCACCACAACAACCAAAATCGTTGAACGTCTCTGCACTGCGCGCCCTCTGTCACAGGGGCCGCGTATGAATCGCATCGTCAATCTCCCCATGGCCCTGCGCCGCTCCAAGCTGCGTCACTCCGCACGCCCGCCGGATATCGCCCTGCCTGTCTGATCGCGTCCGTTAAAACACGCGACAGCCCCCTACTTCTTGATATCCCTGCCAGGACGCATGCGCCTATTGCCGCGCTGCGTCCGGCCCGAATCTGCGCGCCTGTGCGGCGCCATCGTGAGTGATTGACCATGAAATTCGCAGCCATCGAAGACGCCCGCCTGTTCCTTGAACAGAACCCCGATATCGACATGATCGAGCTGTTCATCCTCGACGCCAACGGCGTGCCACGCGGTAAGCTGTTGCACCGCGAAGAACTGCTCGCCGTATATGAAAGCGGCCGCCCGTTGCCCAGCACCATTCTCGGTCTGACCGTTCAGGGTGAGGACGTGGAAAACTCCGGTCTGGTCTGGGATGTCGGCGACATCGACTGCCGCGCCTATCCATTGGAGGGCAGTCTGGTGCGCTTGCCGTGGCGGCAAATTCCGACTGCCGCCGTGCAGGTCAGCATGCACCCGACCGAGGGCCTGCCGGCGAGCATCGCCGACCCACGGCACCTGCTGATCAAGGTGGTCGACAGCCTCAAGGCTGAGGGTTATCACCCGGTGATGGCCTGCGAGCTGGAGTTCTATCTACTCGACGCCAAACGCGATCACAACGGCCGTCCGCAACCGGCGCTGGATGCCGACGGCGGGCGACCGCGACACACCCAGGTTTACGGTTTGCGCGAGCTGGAGCAGATTGAGCCGTTCCTCGCCGACCTCTACGGCGCCTGCAAACTGCACGGTATTCCGGCGCGCACGGCGATCTCGGAATACGCACCGGGTCAGGTAGAAATCACCCTCGAACACGGCAATGCGCTGGAAGCGATGGATCAGGCGGTGCGCTACAAACGCTTGGTCAAAGCCGTGGCGCACAAGCACGGCATGCAAGCGACGTTCATGGCCAAGCCGTTCGATGATCTGGCGGGTACCGGCATGCACATGCACGTTAGCCTCGCCGACGCCGAAGGACGCAATCTGTTCGCTTCCGAGGATCCAGCTGGCACGCCGCTGCTGCGCACGGCAATTGGCGGCATGCTCGCGTCGTTGCTGGATACGCTGCTGCTGTTCTGCCCAAACGCTAATTCCTATCGTCGCTTCCAGGCCAACAGCTACGCGCCTTTGGCGCCGACCTGGGGCGTCGACAACCGCACCGTCAGCCTGCGCGTGCCGGGCGGTCCGGCCAACACCCGGCACATCGAACACCGCATCTGCGGCGCCGATGCCAACCCGTATCTGGCAGCGGCGGCGATCCTTGCCGGCATTCATCGGGGCATTCGTGAAGACCTTGATCCGGGGGCGCCGGTCGAGGGCAATGGTTATGCGCAGGCGAAGGAATTGCTGCCGACGGATTGGCTGACGTCTTTGCAGGCACTGGAAAATTCAGTGTGGGCGCGCGATGCCTTGGGGCAGGAATTTCTGGGGGTGTATCTGGCGGTGAAGCGTGCCGAATACCGTCAGTTCATGGCTGAAGTGGGTGAGCAGGATTGGCGCTGGTATCTGACCGAAGCCTGAATATTCACATCTCCCCTGTGGGAGCGAGCCTGCTCGCGAAGGCGTCGTCACATTCAACATTTGGGTGACTGACGAACCGCTTTCGCGAGCAGGCTCGCTCCCACAAGGGACCGCGTACCGAACTCGAATTTTGTGTGGACACTGACATGACTGAACGCTGCAATTCCTACTACACCGCCACCCTCAACCAGGACACCGACTACCCGACGCTGCAAGGTCGGCACAAAGTCGATGTGGTGATCATCGGCGGCGGTTTCACTGGCGTCGCCACCGCCGTCGAACTTGCCGAAAAAGGCCTGAAAGTCGCCATCGTCGAGAGCAACAAAATCGGCTGGGGCGCTACCGGGCGCAATGGTGGCCAAGTCACCGGCAGCCTCTCCGGCGACGCTGCGATGCGCAAACAGATGCGCCCGAAACTGGGCGACGAGGTCGATGATTTCATCTGGCACCTGCGCTGGCGCGGGCACGAAATCATCAAACAGCGCGTCGAGAAATACGCTATCGCGTGCGACCTCAAACACGGTCACCTGCACGCAGCGTACAAACCGAGCCACATGACCGGTCTGCGCAGCGATTACGAAGAAGCCGTGCGACGCGGACTGGGTGATGACGTCAGCCTGCTCGACCGCAGCCAAGTGCGCGATCTGCTGCAAAGCGACCTCTACCACGGCGCCATCAAGAACACCCGCAACATGCATTTGCACCCGCTCAACCTGTGCATCGGCGAAGCGCGGGCGGCGGAAAGTCTCGGTGCGCTGATTTTTGAAAACAGCGAAGTGCTGGAGATCATTCACGGCGATACGCCTGGCGTGAGAACCGCTCACGGTCAGATCGATGCCAATCAGGTGATGCTGGCCGGTGACGTCTATCACAAACTCGAACCGGGGCAGCTCAAGGGCAAGATCTTCCCGGCCATGGGTGGCATCGTCACCACCGCGCCGCTGGGCGATCTGGCCAGACAAATCAACCCCGAGGATCTGGCGGTGTACGACTGCCGTTTCGTCCTCGATTACTACCGCCTCACCGCCGACGGCCGCCTGCTATTCGGCGGCGGCGCCAACTACAGCGGCAAGGACTCACGCGACATCGCCGCCGAACTGCGCCCGTGCATCGAACAAACCTTCCCGGCGCTCAAAGGCGTGCAGATCGACTACCAGTGGAGCTGCGCGATGGGCATCGTGATCAACCGCATCCCGCAACTGGGCAAGCTCTCGGACAACGTCTGGTATTGCCAGGGCTACTCCGGGCATGGCATCGCCACCACGCACATCATGGGCGAAATCATGAGCCGGGCGATCACCGGGCAGATGGAGCAGTTCGATACGTTTGCGGCGTGCCAGCACATTCGCGTGCCGATGGGGGATTTGCTGGGTAACCCGTTGTTGGCGGCGGGGATGTGGTACTACCAGATGCTTGAAAAATTGCGTTGATTGCACTGGCCCTTTCGCGAGCAGGCTCGCTCCCACATTTGAAATGCACTCCAATGTGGGAGCGAGCCTGCTCGCGAAGAGGCCGGCAGCATCAGTAAAAATCTCAATCCGGCAACTGCTCCACCTCAATCCCCAACCGCCGGTAATCCTCGACACTTCCCGACGCCAGATGTCGCTCGGTAATCAGCGTATGCACCCGCGTGCACGGCGTCACCACGAACGGCTCGACCGCGCCAAGCTTGTCCGCCGTGGTCACCGCGATCACCTGCGCAGCACTGTCGAACAGTGCCTGCTTCACTGGCACCTCATCGAAATACAGCGAACTCAGTCCCACTTCCGGATGAATCGCGCACACCCCGGTAAACAGCAGGTCAGCCTTGATGCTTTGCAGCAGACGCACCGTTTCGTGACCGCTGACCGACATGGTCGCCAGGTTCAACTGCCCGCCCGCCAGAATCACCTTGATGCCCTTGTATTCGGCGAGGGTGATGGCGGTCATCGGCGAGGTGGTCACCGCTGTGATGCGTATATCCGCTGGCAATGACCGCGCAATCTGCAACGTGGTGGTGCCAGAGTCGAACAGCACGATCTGGCCATCCTTCACCCGCCCGGCGGCGAGTTGCGCCAGGCGCGTCTTTACCTCATCGGTTTCACTGATGCGGGTGAAGTAGTCCTTGCCGGTGTCCTTCGGCCTTGGCAAGGCTCCACCGTGTACCCGTTGCACCAGACCGGCATTATCCAGTTCGGCGAGGTCGCGGCGGATGGTGTCTTCGGACACGGCGAAGTGCTGGCTCAACTCGGACGCCATGACCTTGCCGTCGCGTTCGAGGATCAGGAGGATTTTCTGCCGACGCAGGGATGGGAGTTCGGTAACCGAATGATCGTGCATGGTTATGCCTGTTTATGCTTGTAATTGCAGGTTTTCGCCGAGATTAGCCAAAGCCTCGGGCAAACACAAACAGGCAGGTATCAATTGTTTCGATCATTGGAATCAGCAAGGCGAATTTTTCCTTTGCATTCAGCCTGTTCAGAATGGCCCCACTCTCAACAGGCTCAGGATGACCACCTTATGAATCTCAATTTCGCGTTTGCTTGCATGATCGTCGTGTCTTTCGCGGTTGCCTTGGGTCACGCCTGAGGCATCAAACCGACACCACCCGCGCGGTACGCACAAACAACGCATGCGCCTTCTCCCAGAAATTCCCGCCCAGCACAAAAAAGCTGCCCACAAACATCAAATCCCCAAGCAATTGCAACTGCCACAGATTGGGCCGCAACCCCGGCCAGAAGTTGTCGAAATACGGTTCCAGAAACGACGTCAGCAACGGCAGGCAAAACATCACCACGCCCACCCGATGCCGCAGCGGCGAGACTTCCGCGACAGGCGTCGGCAGCATCCCCGAGACATGCCGGCCAATGGTGCGCTTGAGTTCAGCGAACCCGGCCTTGCCCATCACCGCGATCACCACCAGCAACAACACCTTGTTACTGATGAACAGCACGCCGGTCAGCGCCGCGACTTTCGAGCCGGGTACATCGAGGGCGGCGGCCAGCGGCACCATCAGCCACGAGCCAAGCATCAGGCAGATGATCGCCACACCGACCTTGAAACGCCAAGTGGCAGCGGGGGCCGGTGTCAGCGGTTCTTGAGCAGTTTCCATGGTCTCGTACCTGTTTGGGTGGGGGCTGATGCCTGAAAAGCGTAGCAGCAGATTCGCCCGAACAATTTGCAATTCGCCGTCTATGCTCCACTGATATTTGCGGGTCAGGGACATAACGCAATGCCTTCGACAACAGCCCTGCTGACGCGGCCCGGTCATCTGTTGTTGCTTGTCGCCTTGAGTTTCAGCGGCTGCGTGCGCCTGGGGCCGGACTTTGAGCCTCCCGCCGAGACGTGGAGCAAGAAATGGAACAGCGCGGCGCTGGAACAAGCCAGCGAACGTGCCGCCCAACCGGATCTGCGCCAGTGGTGGCAAGTGTTCGCCGACCCCGTGCTTGATCGACTGATTGCCGAAGCCGATGCGCACAACAGCAGCCTGAAAATCGCCGGGCTGCGAGTGCTTGAAGCTCGCGCCCAATTGGGCATAGCCGAAAGCGGGCGCTACCCGCAACTGCAACAGGTCGGCGTCGACAGCCTGTATGTCGACCGCCATCAGTCCGGCGGCAACAACCCGCAGGATCTGCATTTCTGGCAACACAGCGCCGCGTTCGATGTCGGTTGGGAGCTGGATTTCTGGGGCCGCTTCAGCCGTGCCATCGAGTCGTCCGACGCCAGCTACTTCGCCGCACAGGCCAATTACGAAGACGCCCTCGTGCTGCTGCGCGCGCAAGTCGCCGACACCTACTTCTCCCTGCGCACCACCGAAGCACGCCTGCGCGTCGCCCGGGAAAACGCTGTCCAGCAGAAGCGCAATTTTGAAATCACCGAAAAACTCTTCAACAGCGGCCAGACGGCCGAACTCGACCTGCAACAGGCGAAAACCCAATACCTCGGCACGCTGAGCAGCCTCCCCGCATTCGAAGATCAAGTCCTGCGCACCCGCAACGCTTTGGCGGTTTTAGTCGGCCAGCCACCCGGTGGCGCGGCGTTGCTGGCCGAGCAACCGGGGCTGATTCCCTTACTCGATCGCGCCGTGCTGCAAGACGTCCCGGCCAACCTGCTGCTGCGTCGCCCGGACATACGCGCGGCAGAACTGAATGTCGCCGCGCAATCGGCGCTGGTCGGCGTCGCCGAAACCGATCTGTATCCGTCGCTGACCTTGCTCGGCAGCATCGTCTGGTCCAGCGATACCCTCGGCGCCACGCCGCGCAGCCTCGATCTGATTGGTGGCCCGAGCCTGCGCTGGAACATCTTCGATTACGGCCGCATCCGCAACAACATACGGATGCAGGACGCGCGTTTGCAGCAACTGATCGAAACCTATCGCGACAAGGTCCGCCAAGCTGCGCGCGAAGCCGACGATGCCGCCAGCGGCTTGAGCAAAGCGCTGGAGCGCGAACGCATTCTGCGCGAGGCCGAAGGCGCGGCGCGGCGTTCGCTGGTGCTGGCCAACACGCAATACCGCGAGGGTTATTCCGACTTTCAACGGGTGCTCGACGCGCAACGCGCCCTGCTCGAATTGCAGGACAACTATCTGGTCAGCCGCAGCAACGCCGTGAGCAACCTGATCGCCCTGTACAAAGCCCTCGGCGGCGGCTGGCAAAGCCATGCGCCGCAGGTCGATGAGCCGACCCGGCAACAGATGCAGCAACGCACTAACTGGGGCGATTTGCTCAGCGCGCCGCCCGCCCGACCGGCGTATCCCCTTCCATCGCAGGTAACCCGTCATGACTGAAGCCGCGCCACCCGCCCCGGCCCCCGCGCCTGCCCAACCCGATCCTGCAAAAAAAGACCTCCGCTGGGTGCTGTTGCTGATCGTACTGAGTCTGGCCTGGTACCTGCTCGCCGACCGCTACACGCCCTACACCCAGCAGGCGCGGGTCGGTGCGTTCGTGATTCCGGTGGCGGCGGAAGTCGCCGGTCGGGTGATCCGGGTCAACGTGCGCAACAATCAGGATGTGAAGGCTGGCGATATTCTTTTCGAACTAGACCCGCAGCCGCTGCAAATCGCCGTGGATCGGGCGAAAGCCGATCTGGAATCGACCCGTCGTCAGGTCGGCGCCAGCACCGCCGGCATCGCCTCGGCGCAGGCATCGTTGCGAGCAGCACAAGCCAATGAACTCAAGGCGCGGCAGGACAATCAACGTCTGGAAGGTTTGTACAAACAGGACCCGGGCACCGTCTCTGTCCGTCTTCTTGAGGTATCGCGAGCCAACCGCGAACAAGCGGTCGCCCAAGTCGCCGCTGCCCGCGCCGAAGTACAGCGCGCACAAGAGCAGGAAGGCGGCAACACCGACACCAACGCCCAGTTGCGCAGCGCTGCCTCGGCACTGGCCAAAGCTGAACTGGACTTGGCCAACACCCGCATCGGCGCCCGTTCGGCCGGGTTGATCACTGATCTGCGCACCGACGTCGGCCAGTTCACCGCCGCCGGTAGCCCGCTGATGACCTTGATCGCGATTCATGACGTGTGGATCAGCGCCGACCTCACCGAGAACAACCTCGGCCGCGTGCAGCCCGGAACGCCGGTTTCGATCGTTCTGGATGCGCTGCCCGGCGAAGTCCTCGACGGCCGGGTGCGCAGCGTCGGCTATGGTGTCAGCGTCGGCCAGACCCCGGCGCCGGGCACCCTGCCGAGCATTCAGAACAGCCGTGACTGGTTGCGTCCGGCGCAGCGTTTTCCGGTGATCATCGAGTTCACGGAAGAGGCGAAGAAACGCCTCGTCGACAGCCGCGCGATTCGTGCCGGCGGCCAGGCTGAAGTCATGGCCTTTCCTACCGAGGGCAATCCGCTCAATCCGTTGGGGCGTTTGTTTGTCGGCCTGATGAGCTGGCTGTCGTATGCCTATTGAGCGCAGCGTCCCGGCGCAGCGGGCCTTGCGCCTGGCGTTCGGCACGGCGCTGTGCACCGCCGCCAGTTATGCGCTGGCGCTGCCGCTGGCGTTTATCTCGCCAGTGCTGGCGGTGTTGCTGCTGGCCAGTCTGCCCCGGCCATTACCGCTCAAAGGCGCGATAGTGTTGGCGCTGGTCGCGGCGCTGACGACCAGCATCGGCCTGTTGCTGGTGCCCTTGCTGCGTTATTACCCGGTGAGCGGCGTGCTGTTGATCGGCCTCGGTTTGTTTCTGGTGTTTCGCTTTGGCTTGCGCGGTGGCAACGCGCTGATCGTGATGTTTCTGGTGATCGGCATGACCATGATCTCCGCCGCCGGGTTTGCCGAGTTTGATCTGGCAATGGCGGTCATCGGCGCCCTCGTCAAAGGCCTGTTACTGGCGGTGGCGGTGGTCGGTGTCAGCCACGCGCTGTTTCCTGAGCGGCCTGATAGCCCCGTCCCGCCCAAGCCACCGGCCATGCCTGCCGACGAAGTCCCGCGCGTAGCCCTGCGCGCCACGCTGATCGTGCTGCCGACGTTTCTGCTGGCCCTCAGCGACCCGGCCAGTTACCTGCCGATCATCCTCAAAGCCGTCAGCCTCGGCCAACAAAGCTCCACCACCCAGACCCATCACGCCGGCCGTGAATTGCTTGGCTCCACCCTGCTCGCCGGTGTGTTGGCGGTGCTGCTCTGGTGTGGCTTGAGCCTGTTCGTGCACCTGTGGATGTTCTTTTTGTGGATGCTGCTGTTCGGGCTGTGGCTGGCACGCAAACTCTATCGCCTTAGTCCGACGCGTTTCAGTCCGGGCTTCTGGCTCAACACCCTGGTGACGATGATCATCCTGCTCGGCCAATCGGTGCAGGACAGCGCAGCGGGCAAAGACGTCTACACAGCCTTCGCCGTGCGCATGGGCCTGTTCACTCTGGTGACGCTTTACGGCGCGTTGATGATGCACCTGCTCGAAGCGCACAAACCCCAGCGTCAAGGCGTGACCTGATAGCCGCGCCCTTGCAGACACCCGGTGTAGGCACTGGAGCTCGCCGCTGCATTGGTCTTGTTCTGCGCGCGACGCTCTTGCCGCTGTCGAGACCCACCGACTACCGCGCCGGCTGCGGCGGTTTGCTGGGCACGGTTCTGTCGGTAATCCTGTTTGCGGTCATCGTCGACCGCATCGTACAACTCGTCGTGCTGGCGACCGCGCACCTCAGCCGCTGTTGCACCGGCCGCAGCCCCCACGGCAGCGCCCTTCAGACGCCCCCCGGTTTGCGCGGTTGATGTGGCGGAGGTTGAAGCGATGGACTGGCAGTCGTTGATGTCGATCTGGGTTTGTTGCGAGGTCTGGCCTTTAAGCGGGACGACGGATTCGGCGCTGGCCTGAGTGGCGTAGAGGGCAGCGGTCATCAGCGCGATGGACGTTAGACGATTCATGATTGCCTCCGGCGGGGCCTAGGGTTGGCGGTGGTGCGGGGTAGTCAGGAAGTCTAGTTTAAGACGCAGGGTCAAGAGCCCCTCACCCTAGCCCTCCCGCACCCGCCGCACCTGCACCAACAACGCCGGCGCAAAATGCAGCAGCACCATCCGCGCCAAGTGGTGAGTGAGGATAAACACCACATTCAGCCCGCCGGCAAACGCGACAATCGCAATCGTCTCGATCGCCCCCGGCATGTACGCCAGCCATAGCGACAACGGATCGCTGCCCAACCACCGCGCCGCTACCTCTGCAAACACCGCCGCCACCACGATCATCAACCCGACCGAGACCAGCGCCGTGCGGCCATGCTGGTCCAATTCCCTGACGCCCAGACCCTGGAACCGCGAGCCGATGCGCACGCCGAGAATCAGCGCCGCCAGATTCAAACTCCAGTCGGGCATGTGAAAACCGTGCAACCAGCCTGCTTTTACAAAGACTGCGGTGATGATGATCGCCGTGAGCATGAAGGGCGCCGGCACGCCGATCACCAGCAGCAATCGACCGAGCACGACGCTCAAGCCGATTACCGAGAAAACCGTCAACGCCATGCCGGTGGTCAACGGATCGCTATCAACAGCAGCCACCGACCCCTGCCCCGGAATCAAAAAGCTCACCAACACCGTGATCAGCAGTAATCGCATCAGGTGCACGATGATGACTTTGCTCGACGCCTTCTCCGACTCGAGCAAATCAAACACCGCCGCCAGAGCCCCCGGATACACCGCGAGTAGCGCATCCGTGCGATTCCACCCTGCCCCACGCGTCAGCCACCAACCGGCCAGGGCAATCTGCACCGTCAGACACAGCAGCAACACGCCAAGGCTTGGAAGCATGGTCGACGCCGTCGCACTGTCCCACGCCTCGAACATCAGCCCGGTGGCGATGCCCAGGGTGACCTGGATATAGCCCAGCCCATAAGGCGTTGCGGGGGCGAAACCTGATTTCGTCACGACCAGTGCCGTGACAAGGATCGAACCCAACAGCAAGCCGTGCGGCACGCCAAGAGATTCCAACACCGCACCGAAACCGGCGGCAATCAACAGACAGAAAATGGATTTCATATTCGCCTTCCTGGCAATTCAACTGACCCAACACACATACCGTGTAGGAGCTGCCGCAGGCTGCGATCTTTTGATCTTTTTTGAAGATCAAGATCAAAAGATCGTCCGATCGCGGCCCGAGCCTTCGGCAGCTCCTATAGGGGCGTGTCCATTTTTATGAGCGCAACCGTCCAATCGCGCGCCGATACTTCTCGATCCGCTCCAGATCCTCCCAACTCGGCGAGGCGATCCGCGACAGGTCGCTATTCTCTTCCAGATCCGCCAGTTTCACCACCCGGCCAATCGGGTTCTGCGCCGCACGCTCGACGAATTCCTCATAGGACTCGCCCGGCACTTTGGTCACCGACGCAATGGCCGTCAGCACCTCTTCGCTGAAGCCTTCCTTACGCAGGTCATCCAGGCTGATAGCGCAATCCTCGACCACATCGTGCAGCACCGCGACGATGCGCTCCTCCAGCGAGGTCATGCGCAGCATCACCTTCAGCGGATGCAAAATGTACGGCGCCCCGCCCTTGTCCACCTGCCCCGCGTGCGCGGTGGCGGCGATGGCAATGGCGCGTTCGAGTGTTTGAGTCATGGAAATCTCCTCGGATTAAACGCCGTACCGGCCGCCGACATGGATGTTGCGTTTAAGCCAGCCGCCAATCGCTTTCAACCGACCGACCGGCTCGGCGTGTTGCTTGAGAATCATGCCGACCAACGTCGCCTGATCCGCCCCCGGATGCGCATCGATCAACTCAGCGACCCAGGCACAATCAGCCTTCTTCAAATGCTCACGCCACTCACCGGGCCAGGCGTCCAGCTCATCCAGCGCCAACCAGCGCGCACCGCCCTGCCCACCATGCCCTCCGGCCGTCGACTGTTCGAAGCAGAAAGGCGTGGCCGCTCGGGACAGGTCGATGTTGAAAATGTAGACGTCGTGGGTGGAGTGCTGCGGCGTAGGAGCGTTGTTGCGGCTGCCAATTTCAATCATGGGCAATATTCCAATCCTTGGGCGCTAGATGTGTCCGATTGTTTCTCAGTCTACGCGACCAGCGCAAATCAAAAACCTGATGGAACCTCCTTCCCCTGCGCTATCTCGAAACCATAAGCGCCCATTCATTGATCAAAACCGGCGCCCTTGAAGAGGAAAGCCCGATGAACATTCGATTCCTGCTTCTGCTCGCCACGTTCTGCGTCATCCCCACCTGCGTCATGGCCGAAGGCTGCGACGTCGAAACCCGCTCCTCCAGCGCCTCCGTGCCTACCGTATCCGGCCATAGCTGCTACGAATACGAAGGTATGCCCGTCAATGCCATCGACTGGTCGTGCAGCAACGAAAGCAAAGACATGGTCAACGCCGTCAAGAAAAAGGTCCAGCAGTGCGATGACCACTACAAGGCCACTTGTATTGCCACCCTCACCCAGGAATCCCTCGCCAACCCGCACTCCACCAGCAAGGACAAAAACGCCAAAGCGTTGAATATTCCGGAGGGCGCGCAGGTGACCACGTATTACTACGGCGCGGAGAATCTGGGGCAGGCGAAGATTGATTGTGAAAGTGGCGGTGGGCATTGGAAGGCGAAGTAACGGATGTTTAGCGCACATAAAAAGGGACACCGCTGGGTGTCCCTTTTTCGTGCATCAACACATTCATTGTGGCGAGGGCGCTTGCTCCCGCTGGCCTGCGAAGCAGCCCTGTATCAACATGCAAAGCCATGATTTGAGATTCGACCGAATTTGAAGTCTGAAAAACGCGTAGGAAAACACCCCCTGTGGTGAGGGGATTCATCCCCGATGGGTTGCGAAGTAACCCCAACCCGGCGAGCTCATTTCTCCAGACACGCCGCACGCCCCGAATTACGACGACTGCGTCGCCGATCAGGGATAAATCCCCTCGCCACAGGGTCGGGTTTGCGTCCTACAGGTCGGTTGTGGCGGCAGGAATTGCAGCCTAGAGTGGGGCTGTCGCTGACCGCAGTTGGCGATGGGTTTCGCAGCCCAAAGGAGAAATTGGATAACACCGTCTAACGACAATTCTGGCAAAATTCGCCAGCATTACGTTTTATGGCGGTTGTGTGCGGGAGACTTTCGAGTCTGCCGAGTCTGGTTTCTCCTCGGTCTGCGAACCTGCTCACAGCCGCCACCCATTATGTTTCGCAGCAGAACGGTGGCTCATTTTTTATTGAGAGACCATTCCTAATGACGATCAAAAAACCTCTCCACCACTACGCCCACATGTCTCACCCAGCCACCGACCACCCCGTCCTCCTGATCGACGCCGACTCCCCACTGCGTGAACTCCATGCCTGCCTGGCCGAACGCCTAAACGCCGTACTCAAATACCTCGACCTCATCGCCTGCACCAGCCTCCCCGATTACGCCGAACACGACATCAACACCGTGACCAACATCGCCAGGATCATGGTGCAGGATGTCAGTGATGTATTTCGGGTAATAGAGCAGCGGGGGTTTGATACCCCCATTTAGCCTTTCAACATTCCAGAGCTTGAAAGCCGTATTTTTGCGGAACCAATGCTACCGATTTAACGTGACCTCCTCTTGGCTCGTCAGGCTGTCAGCCTGACTCGAGCAAGAGATGGAAATTGCACTGATGATTTGATAGGTTCGGCATTACTCATGATCATGGACAATGGAGGGAGCGCGTGAATAATTACCTGTATTGCGACTCAGAATCTTACTTTTTCTTGCTAATTAGCGCACAAAGCAAGGAACAGGAAATGATGAGCTATTCTTGAATCTGAATGCGAACGTGACCAGGCCAAAAAATATCGTGAATTCACAATCTGATGAAATCAAGGAAATACTTCTCTCTAGTGACTACCCTCGCTTGGAATCAATAAGCATTGCGCAAATCAATAAATTACTGAAATCTACATTCGGCGCTAACTTTCAGTGCCAGACCCATAGGGAAGCGCAGAGATTAATCAAATCAGTGACCGCATGGACGCGACGACATCCAGCAGACATAAACACGTACATTGAAAATGATACCTGGAAAGGTAGCAGCGTTGACGTCTATACCTTTCAAGAACTCATCGCAAAAGAGATTGGCCGACCTACAAACCGAAAAAAGAAATCCACCGTTACGAAGATGCTACTGGATATGCTGCGGCTTTTTTCGTCTCCAGACGAACTCAGCGCCCAGTCGATTTTTGAGAAAAACAAGGTGCGAAATTTTATAGCCAGCTCCAAGCTGGAAGGTATTATTCTGGAGAACAATTAACTATGGACAGATATCAAATCTCTGAAAGCGACCCCTATCTCATAAAAGGTACCGACTGCCTCAAAAACATTAAAGACATCACCGACATTAACGAACTGGAGGTTGCTGAGCGCGAAGCCACCAAGCTCAATATCGCTTTGATAAGCGAGCAAAAAAGCCCCTACAGCCTTGCCACGATGAAATATATCCACAAAACCCTTTTTTCGTCCCTCTATCAATGGGCTGGAGAGCTCCGTCTAGTTGGCATATGGAAAGGAACCACCCGATTTTGTGCTCCAGAGCGCATCGAAGCCGAAGCGCTGAAAATTTTTCAAGCTATAAATCTCGACTTTCAGAATAAGGAAAAATTCTGGAGCTTGGAAGATACTGCTGATCGCCTTGCCTACCATTATGGCGAGCTGAATATCATTCACCCATTTCGTGAAGGCAACGGCCGAACACAGAGAATTCTGTTTGAGTATATTGCGCAAGATGCAAAGTACTCGATTCGCTGGCAAGAAGACAGTGACCAGTGGATATCAGCTAACATAAGCGCCTACACCACCGACCACAAAGCACTAAAAGAAATCTTCATGGATATCTTAGAGCCTATATAAGCACAATAGAAAAAAGAAAGATGCCATGTTTACTTAGCAAAATAAACCTGGCATCTAATTAGTCAAATCAGATGCCAATAATATTGACTAAGAAGTAGCAATACAAAACTAAAAATTCGCCGGCGTATTCGCACTAATAATCTCAGCCTCATCAGCCCCAATATTCCGAAACTTATGCGGCAACGTCGTCGGAAAATAATACCCATCCCCGGCATTCAACACACTCACCGAGCCATCCACGGTCAACTCAACCGTCCCGCGCGTAACAAGCCCACACTCCTCGCCTTCCGCATGCACAATCGGCTCTTCTCCGGAGCTCGCGCCCGGTGCGTATTGCTCGCGCAGCAAGCGCATCTGCCGGCTCGGTACGGAGGCGCCGATCAGCAGCAGGCGCAGGCCATGGCGGCCGAGGTCGGGTTGTTCATTGGCGCGGAAGACATATTGGTGTTCGCGCGGCGGTTGGTCGAAGGTGAAGAAGTCGGCCAGGGACATCGGGATGCCTTCGAGCAGCTTTTTCAGGGAGCTGACGGAGGGGCTGACGCGATTCTGTTCGATCAGGGAGATGGTGGCATTGGTCACGCCGCTACGCCGGGCCAGCTCGCGCTGGGAGAGTTTGTAGCTTTCGCGTACTAGTTTGAGTCGAGAACCCGTATCCATGACTGCCTTATGTGAAGAGTACTTAAGGGTGATGGGGGTGGGTGGCGGGTGACGCGCCGGGGCGCGGATCACGTTGCTCCCGTGTCCCGGAACCGTGAAAGGCGGCTATTAAATCACGTTTGCTGGTGTTGCTCAGCAGGTTCGATGGGTGGTGGGGGAAAAGTCTTTCTTGCCTTGGTAATACAGTGACTGTGGGAGCGGGCTTGCTCGCGAAAGCGGTGTGTCAGGCGATATAGATGTTGGCTGATATGGCCTCTTCGCGAGCAGGCTCGCTCCCACAGTTGGGTCTCTTTTGTGTCAGTTGGCTTTGTGGAGGTTGTCAGGCCGTCATCGCTGGCAACCCAGACTCCCACAGGGTTTGTGGTGTTTCTGTGGGAGGGATGGTGGCTGGGCTGGCCTCTTCGCGAGCAGGCTCGCTCCCACAGTTGGATCTCTTTTGTGTCAGTTGGCTTTGTGGAGGTTGTCAGGCCGTCATCGCTGGCAAGCCAGACTCCCACAGGGTTTGTGGTGTTTCTGTGGGAGGGATGGTGGCTGGGCTGGCCTCTTCGCTGGCAGGCCCGCTCCCACAGTTGGGTCTCTTTTGTGTCAGTTGGCTTTGTGGAGGTTGTCAGGCCGTCATCGCTGGCAAGCCAGACTCCCACAGGGTTCGTGGTGTTTCTGTGGGAGGGATGGTGGCTGGGCTGGCCTCTTCGCGAGCAGGCTCGCTCCCACAGTTGGATCTCTTTTGTGTCAGTTGGCTTTGTGGAGGTTGTCAGGCCGTCATCGCTGGCAGGCTCGCTCCCACAGTTGGATCTCTTTTGTGTCAGTTGGCTTTGTGGAGGTTGTCAGGCCGTCATCGCTGGCAAGCCAGACTCCCACAGGGTTTGTGGTGTTTCTGTGGGAGGGATGGTGGCTGGGCTGGCCTCTTCGCGAGCAGGCTCGCTCCCACAGTTGGATCTCTGTTGTGTCAGTTGGCTTTGTGGAGGTTGTCAGGCCGTCATTGCTGGCAAGCCAGCTCCCACAATTAGAGCGTTGGTGTGTCAGGTAAAAACCGGCGGGGTCTTGGGGCCGCCGCCGGGGAGGTAACTTAGAGGCCGAAGCGGTCGCGTAGCGAGTAGTAGACGGCGCCGAGGGCTGTCAGCGGTGCGGAGAAGGTGCGGCCGCCGAGCATGGGCATGTGTGGCAGGGAGGCGAAGGCGTTGAAGCGCTCGGCGTCGCCGCGGATCATTTCCGAGATCAGTTTGCCGGCCAGGTGCGAGCAGGTGACGCCGTGGCCGCTGTAGCCTTGCATGTAGTAGGCGTTTTTCTCGATGCGGCCGAATTGCGGCATGCGCGACATGGTCAGCAGGAAGTTGCCGGTCCAGCGGTAGTCGATTTTGACGTCTTTGAGCTGCGGGAAGGTCTTGAGGATCTTCGGGCGGATCAGTTGTTCGATGTCGTCCGGTTCACGCGCGCCGTAGACCACGCCGCCGCCGTAGAGCAGACGGTTGTCGGCGGTGAGGCGGTAGTAATCCAGCAAGTAGTTGCAGTCTTCGACGCAGTAGTTGTTGGTGATCAGGCTGCGTGCCTGCTTTTCGGTCAACGGTTCGGTGACGACGATTTGCGAGCCGCACGGCATGCTTTTCGCGGTCACGCGGTTGTCGAGGCCTTGCGGCAGATAAGCGTTGCCGGCGATCAGCAGGTACTTGGCGCGTACCAGGCCTTTGGCGGTGCGGATGACATTCGGCTCGCCGTAGGTGATTTCCACGGCAGCGGATTGCTCGTAGATCTTCCCGCCCAGACGCGTGATCGCGGCGGCTTCACCGAGGGCCAGGTTCAGCGGGTGAACATGGCCGCCCTGCAAGTCGAGCAGGCCGCCGACGTAGGCGTCGGAGCCGACTTCCCTGCGAATGTCCGCAGCGTCGAGCATCTTCAGATTGCGATTGCCGTAGCGTTCCCAGTTTTTCTTCTGCTCGGCCAGGCCGTTGAGTTGTTTCTTGTTCATCGCTGCGAAGATGCCGCCCGGGCGGTAGTCGCATTGGATGTCGTAGTCCTTGATGCGCGAACGAATGATGTCAGCGCCTTCGAAGATCATGCTGCCGAGGATTTCGGCGGTCTTGTCGCCGTAGCGCTCTTCGATCACGTCGACGTCGCGGCTGTAGGAGTTGACCAGTTGACCGCCGTTGCGGCCGCTGGCGCCGTAGCCGACTTTCGCCGCTTCCAGCACCGTCACTTTGTAGCCGGCCTCAGTCAGGAACAGTGCCGAGGACAGGCCGGTGTAGCCGGCGCCGATGATGCAGACATCGCAGTCCACCGCTTCTTCCAGAATCGGGAAGTCGATGACTTCGTTGCGGGTGGCGGCGTAGTAGCTGTTTACGTGTTGCTGTTTCATATTATTGTTCTCCGAGGGTCGCCCATTGAAGGCGACCACCGCTTTAGAAAAATCAGAGCTTGATCCAGGTCGCTTTCAGTTCGGTGTACTTGTCGAACGCGTGTAGCGATTTGTCGCGACCGTTGCCCGACTGTTTGAAACCACCGAACGGCGCGGTCATGTCGCCGCCGTCGTATTGGTTGACCCACACGCTGCCGGCGCGCAAACCGCGGGCGAAGGTGTGCGCCTTGCTCAGGTTGCTGGTCCAGACGCCGGCGGCGAGGCCGAAGATGCTGTCGTTGGCGATCTGCAGCGCTTCTTCAGCGGTGTCGAAGGTGATCAGCGACAGCACCGGGCCGAAGATTTCTTCCTGGGCGATGGTCATGGCGTTGGTCACGCCATCGAAGATCGCCGGTTGCACGTAGAGGCCACCGGTTTCTTCGAGAGTGCGCTGGCCGCCAGCGATCAGCTCGGCGCCCTGCTCGCGGCCGATGCTGATGTAGCGCAGCACGTTGTCGAGTTGACGCTGATCGACCACGGCGCCGACGGTGGTTGCCGGGTCGAGGGCGTGCCCCGGTTTCCACGCTTGCAATGCTTCCACCAGCAGCGGAATGAATTGCTCGCGGATCGAACGCTCGACCAGCAGGCGCGAACCGGCAGTGCAGACTTCGCCCTGGTTGAAGGCGATGGCGCCGGCCGCCGCTTGTGCTGCCGCGCGCAAGTCCGGTGCGTCGGCGAACACCACGTTGGGGCTCTTGCCGCCCGCTTCGAGCCAGACGCGTTTCATGTTGCTTTGCCCGGCATAAATCATCAGTTGTTTGGCAATCGCCGTGGAGCCGGTGAAGGCCAACACGTCGACGTCCATGTGCAACGCCAACGCCTTGCCGACGGTGTGGCCGAAGCCTGGCAGAACGTTGAACACGCCTTTCGGAATGCCTGCATCCAGTGCCAACTGCGCGATGCGGATGGCGGTCAGCGGCGACTTTTCCGAAGGCTTGAGGATGAACGAGTTACCAGCGGCCAGCGCTGGCGCGAATTTCCAACTGGCCATGATCAGCGGGAAGTTCCACGGCACGATCGCGGCGACCACACCGGATGGTTCGCGAGTGATCAGACCGAGTTGGTCGTGCGGTGTCGCGGCGACTTCGTCGTAGATCTTGTCGATGGCTTCGGCGCTCCAGCGGATCGCGTTGGCGGTCGCCGGGATGTCGATGCTCATGGAGTCGCTGATCGGTTTGCCCATGTCGAGGGTTTCCAGCAGCGCCAGTTCTTCCTGGTGTTGCAGGATCAGATCGGCGAAACGGATCAGGATGCGCTTGCGCTCGGCCGGGGCTTTTTTCGCCCACACGCCGGATTCGAAAGACTGGCGCGCGACTTCCACGGCGAGGTTGGCGTCGGCTTCGTCGGTGCTGGCCACGGAGGCGAGGAAACGGCCGTCGACGGGGCTCAGGCATTCGAAGGTGTCGCCGCTGATCGCCGGGCGGTATTCGCCGTTGATGAACGCGCGGGATTCGAGGGTCAGGGACTGGAAGCGCTGTTCCCAGTCGTTGCGGGTTGTAGTCATTGTTGTGGCTCGACAAGGGGGAATTGGGGTGACGGTGGACGATCGCCCACTCATCAAAATTTGGTAACCGAACCCCTGTGGGAGCGGGCTTGCTCGCGAAAGCATCGTGTCAGGCAACATTGCTTTGAATGACACACCGCATTCGCGAGCAAGCCCGCTCCCACATTGGGTCGGTGTTGGTTCTGCAAATCACACCGTATGCAGATACCAGTTGTACTCAAGGTCAGAGATCGAGTTTTCGAACTCGGCCAGCTCGCTTTCCTTGCACGCGACAAATACGTCGATGTACAGCGGGTCGATGTAGCGGGCCATGACTTCGCTGTCGTCCAGCTCACGCAATGCGTCGCGCAGGTTGTTCGGCAGGCTCTGTTCGTTCTGCTCGTAGCTGTTGCCTTCCACCGGGGCGCCCGGTTCGATCTGGTTGGTCAGGCCGTGGTGAATACCGGCCAATACCGAGGCCATCAGCAGGTACGGGTTGGCGTCGGCACCGGCGACACGATGCTCGATACGCACGGCGTCGGCGGAACCGGTCGGCACTCGTACCGCAACGGTGCGGTTGTCGATGCCCCAGCTCGGCGAGTTCGGCACGTAGAACTGTGCGCCGAAGCGGCGGTACGAGTTGACGTTCGGGCACAGGAACGCCATTTGCGCAGGCAGGGTCTCCAGCACACCGCCGATCGCGTGTCGCAGCGCGGCGTTCTGCTCGGGATCCTCGCTGGCGAAGATGTTGTTGCCTTCTTTGTCCAGGATCGAAATGTGTACGTGCAGACCGTTGCCCGCCTGGCCCGGATACGGCTTGGCCATGAAGGTGGTGTCCATCTCGTGGTCGTAGGCGATGTTCTTCACCAGACGCTTGAGCAGGACGGCGTAGTCGCATGCCTTGATCGGATCGGAGACGTGATGCAGGTTGACTTCGAACTGCGCCGGGGCGCTTTCCTTGACGATGGCGTCAGCCGGGATGCCCTGCTCTTTCGCGCCTTCGAGGATGTCTTGCAGGCAGTCGACGTATTCGTCGAGGTCGTCGATCAGGTAGACCTGAGTCGACACCGGACGCTTGCCGGACACCGGTGAACGCGGCGACTGCGGACGGCCGTTCACGTTGTCCTGGTCGATCAGGTAGAACTCGAGTTCGAACGCGGCGCAGATGGTCAGGCCCATGTCATCGAACTTGCGCACGACGTTGGCCAGCACTTCACGCGGGTCGGCGAAGAACGGCTGGCCCTCGAGCTCATGCATGGTCATCAGCAATTGTGCGGTTGGGCGCTTCTGCCACGGCTCGATGCTCAGGGTGCCGGGGATCGGGTAGCAGATGCGGTCAGAGTCGCCGATGTCCAGGCCCAGGCCGGTGCTTTCCACCGTGGAGCCATTGATGTCGAGGGCGAAGAGCGAGGCCGGCAGGTTGATGCCTTTCTCGTAAACCTTATGAAGACTGGTGCGTTCGATGCGCTTGCCGCGCACCACACCGTTCATATCCGCAATCAGAAGGTCGACGTACAAAACCTCAGGATATTTCTTAAGGAATGCGTTTGCTTCGTTGAGTTGAACGGTACGCAGAGGGACCGACATGATGCACCTATTTAGCTGTTAATTATTATGTTCACTGCTGTTTCGCCGAGCCAGTCAACCCGAACGGCAAAGTGAAGTCAATAGCGAACAGCTGGCCGCTCAGCCTTTATTTTTAGGGCCTTTTTTAACACTCTCGTGCCACCACAGGCGCCAGACGCCCGGAAACCGTAACGATTTGATGAACGGCGTTTAGAATTTTTTACATGGCAGTTGTTAATTAAAATCAACGAGGCTAAGCTCCGGAAAAGCTCGTTCAAGTGTCAAACTTCGAGGTGAATAAAAATGGCATTCAAGCCATTGATCGGCGTTACTGCGTGCGTCAAACAGATTGGCCTGCACCCCTATCACATCAGCGGCGACAAGTACGTACGTGCTGTCAGCGTTGGCGCTGAAGGGTTGCCGGTGGTCATTCCTTCCCTTGGCAACCTGACTGAAATCGAAGACCTGCTCGGTCAACTCGACGGTCTGCTGCTGACCGGCTCGCCCTCGAATGTGGAACCTTTCCACTATCAAGGCCCGGCCAGCGCCCCCGGCACGGATCACGATCCGGCGCGGGATGCCACCACCCTTCCTTTATTGCGTGCAGCCATTGCCGCGGGCGTTCCGGTGCTGGGCATTTGCCGTGGCTTCCAGGAAATGAACGTGGCCTTCGGCGGCAGCCTGCATCAGAAGGTGCATGAGCTGCCGGGCATGCTCGATCACCGCGAGGCCGACAGCCCGGACGTGGCCGTGCAATACGCACCGGCCCATGCAGTCAGCGTGCTTGGCGGCGGCGTGTTCGAGGCGCTGGCGTTGCCGGGCGAGTTCCAGGTCAACTCGATTCACAGTCAGGGCATCGACCGCCTCGCGCCCGGCCTGCGCGCCGAAGCGGTAGCGCCGGATGGCCTGATCGAGGCGATCTCGGTGGAGCACAGCCCGACCTTTGCCCTCGGCGTGCAATGGCACCCGGAATGGCAGGTGCTGGACAACCCGAACTACCTGAAGATTTTCCAGGCATTCGGCCAGGCTTGCCGGCAACGGGCGGCGCAACGCAGCAAGCGCTGACACAACCCAGGATTTTTAAAACTGTTTACTGCCCCCACGGGGTCGGCGGCTGTGCGTTTGCGCATCCGTCATCCGTGAAAACAACACATCGTAATAACAACAAGTACGACCCAGGCAGCCAGGACGGCGGCGCCGAACAAGCCGGATCGGTGCGGGTAATGCCAGTCAGGTAAACGCATTTCTCCTGTGGGAGCGAGCCTGCTCGCGAAAGCGGTGTATCAGCAAACAATGATGTCGACTGACACGCCGTCTTCGCGAGCAGGCTCGCTCCCACAGGTTCTGCGCCATAGCTGACAGACATCCCGAACCGCTCTGCAATCCACTCTTAAGCCAGGCCACATTGGCCAGGCGACTGAAACCTGTTGGGAGTTTCACATGGCAAACGCCTCCAGCACTTACAGGAAGGCTCTTGAAGGTCATCAGCAACCGAAAAAGGTTCTGGTGAAAGTCGATCGCGTGACCAAGAAGTTCGACGAAACCGTGGCAGTGGACGATGTGTCCCTGGAGATCCATCAGGGCGAAATCTTTGCCCTGCTCGGCGGCTCCGGTTCGGGCAAATCGACCCTGCTGCGCATGCTCGCCGGTTTCGAGCGCCCGACTGAAGGGCGGATTCTGCTCGACGGCGTGGACATCACCGACATGCCGCCCTACGAGCGGCCGATCAACATGATGTTCCAGTCCTACGCGCTGTTCCCACACATGACCGTCGCGCAGAACATCGCCTTTGGCCTCAAGCAGGACCGGTTGCCGGCCAGCGAAATCGACGCCCGCGTTGAAGAGATGCTGCGTCTGGTACACATGACCCAATACGCCAAACGCAAACCGCATCAGTTGTCCGGTGGTCAGCGCCAGCGCGTCGCCCTCGCCCGCTCGCTGGCCAAGCGTCCAAAGCTGTTGCTGCTCGATGAGCCGATGGGTGCGCTGGATAAAAAGCTGCGCTCGCAGATGCAGCTTGAGCTGGTGGAAATCATCGAGCGCGTCGGCGTGACCTGCGTGATGGTGACCCACGACCAGGAAGAAGCCATGACCATGGCCGAGCGCATCGCGATCATGCACCTGGGCTGGATCGCCCAGATCGGCAGCCCGGTCGATATTTACGAAGCACCGGTCAGCCGCATGGTCTGCGAGTTCATCGGCAACGTGAACGCCTTCGACGGCACTGTGGTGGAAGACCTTGAGGGCCACGCCATCATCCACAGCCCGGATTTGCAGCAGAAGATCTACGTTGGCCACGGCGTCAGCACCTCGGTGCAGGACAAGTCGATCACCTACGCGATCCGCCCGGAAAAAATGCTCGTCAGCACCACCCAACCGGAGTTCCGCTACAACTGGTCCGAAGGCAAGGTGCATGACATCGCCTACCTCGGCGGCCACTCGGTGTTCTACGTCGAATTGCCCGGCGGCAAAATCGTCCAGTCGTTCATGGCCAACGCCGAACGCCGTGGCGCGCGGCCAACCTGGGACGACAAGGTCTACGTCTGGTGGGAAGACGACAGCGGCGTGGTACTGCGCTCATGAGAACCTTCAATCAGCAATTCCTGCGCCTGGTGCCCAGCGGACGCAAACTGGTGATCGGCATTCCGTTCATCTGGCTGTTCCTGTTCTTCATGCTGCCGTTCTTTCTGGTGATGAAGATCAGCTTCTCGGAAGCCGCACTGTCAATCCCGCCCTACTCGGAGATCTACACCTACGCCGAACAGAAATTCCAGCTGCTGCTGAACATCGGTAACTACAGCATGCTCGGCGAAGACGAGCTGTATCTGTCGGCCTACCTCGGTTCGTTGAAGGTCGCCGCACTGAGCACGCTGATGTGTCTGGTGATCGGTTTTCCGATGGCCTACGCAATCACCAAAACCGGCAAGGAAACGCAAAACGTCCTGCTGCTGTTGATCATGATGCCGACCTGGACCGCGATCCTGATCCGCGTGTATGCGTGGATGGGCATCCTCAGCAACAACGGTTTGCTCAACGGGTTTCTGATGTGGACGGGGCTCACCGATCACCCGATCGAGATCCTCAACACCAACACAGCCGTGTATATCGGCGTGGTTTATGCCTATCTGCCGTTCATGGTGTTGCCGCTGTACGCCAACCTTGTGAAGCACGATGGCAGCTTGCTGGAAGCCGCGTCGGACCTGGGTTCGAGCAACTTCAACAACTTCTGGAAAATCACCGTGCCGCTGGCCAAGAACGGCATTATTGCAGGCTGCATGCTGGTGTTCATTCCGGTGGTCGGTGAGTTCGTGATTCCGGAACTGCTGGGTGGCCCGGAGACGCTGATGATCGGTCGCGTGCTGTGGCAAGAGTTCTTCAATAACCGCGACTGGCCGGTGGCATCTGCCCTGGCGGTGGTGATGCTGTTGATCCTGATTGTGCCGATTCTGCTGTTCAACCGCAGCCAGGCCAAAGAGATGGAGGCACGGGGATGAAACGCTTCGGTTTTTCCAAGTTCATGCTGATCTTCGGCCTGATGTTTATCTATCTGCCGATGCTGATTCTGGTGATCTACTCGTTCAACGCCTCGAAACTGGTGACGGTGTGGGGCGGCTGGTCGGTGAAGTGGTACGTCGGCCTGCTCGACAACACGCAACTGATGGGCTCGGTGCTGCGCTCGCTGGAAATCGCCTGCTACACGGCGATTGCCGCGGTGGCGCTGGGCACCCTCGCCGCCTTCGTGCTGACGCGCGTCACCCGCTTCAAGGGCCGCACGCTGTTTGGTGGTCTGGTCACCGCGCCGTTGGTGATGCCTGAGGTGATTACCGGTCTGTCGCTGTTGCTGCTGTTCGTGGCGATGGCGCAGTTGATCGGCTGGCCGCAGGAGCGTGGCATCGTCACCATCTGGATCGCCCACACCACGTTTTGTGCAGCCTATGTGGCGGTGGTAGTCTCCGCCCGCCTGCGTGAACTGGACCTGTCGATTGAAGAAGCGGCGATGGATCTGGGAGCGAAACCGTTCAAGGTGTTTTTCCTGATCACCATTCCGATGATCGCGCCGTCGCTGGCGGCGGGCGGGATGATGTCGTTCGCCTTGTCGCTGGATGATCTGGTGTTGGCCAGCTTCGTCTCCGGCCCAGGCTCGACGACGTTGCCGATGGAAGTGTTCTCGGCGGTACGTCTGGGCGTGAAGCCTGAGATCAACGCCGTGGCGAGTCTGATTCTGCTGGCGGTGTCGCTGGTGACCTTCCTCGTGTGGTACTTCGGTCGCAAGGCCGAGGCCAACCGCAAACGTGCGATTCAGGAAGCGATGGATCAGACAGCGAACGAGTCGTGGCAGCAACCGCAACGCGCCGCCACCGCCTGACTGTGTAGGCGCTGCGGCACGCTGCGATCTTTTGATCTTGATGTGAAAGATCAAAAGATCGCAGCCTCGTTTCACTCGACAGCTCCTACATAAACGGGGCAGTCGACCAGGTTTTGGCTTTGTGTTTTTTGAATAAAAAGAATGGAGTTGTACCGATGAAAATGTTTGGCAGGACTCTGCTGACACTGTCCTTAATGGGCGCAATGGTCATGGGCGCCCAGGCCAACGACAAGGTGCTGCGTGTTTACAACTGGTCCGATTACATCGCGCCGGACACCGTCAAGAAGTTCGAAGACGAGACCGGCATCCGCGTGACCTACGACGTGTTCGACAGCAACGAAACCCTTGAGGCGCGTTTGCTGGCGGGCAAATCCGGCTACGACCTCGTCGTGCCGTCCAACAGTTTCCTGGCCAAGCAGATCAAGGCCGGCGTCTATCAGCCGCTGGACAAATCGAAGCTGCCGAACTGGAAGAATCTCAACCCGGTGCTGCTGAAAAATGCCGCCGCCAGCGATCCGGACAACGCTCACGCGTTCCCGTACATGTGGGGCTCGATCGGCATCGGTTTCAACCCGGACAAGGTCAAGGAAGTGCTCGGCGCCAACGCCCCGACCAACTCCTGGGACTTGCTGTTCAAGCCGGAGAACGCTGAAAAGCTCAAAGCCTGCGGCATCAGTTTCCTCGACTCGCCGACCGAAATGCTCCCGGCCGCCCTGCACTACCTGGGTTATCCGGTGAACGACAAGGACAAGGCGCACATCATGGAGGCCGAAGCGCTGTTCATGAAAATCCGCCCATCCGTGGCGTACTTCCACTCTTCGAAGTACATCTCGGATCTGGCCAACGGCAACATCTGCGTGGCCGTCGGTTATTCCGGTGACGTGCTGCAGGCCAAGGCCCGCGCGGTGGAATCGGGCAACAAGGTGAAGATCGACTACAGCATTCCCAAGGAAGGCGCCGGCAGTTTCTACGACATGGTCGCCATCCCGCGCGATGCGGCGAACGTCGACAACGCGTACCTGTTCATGGACTTCCTGATGCGTCCGGACATCATCGCCGAGATCACCAACAGCAACGGCTACAGCAATGCCAACTCGGCCGCCACACCGCTGGTAGACGAAGCGATCCGCAACGACCCGGGCTCGTATCCATCGCAAGCGGTGATGGCGACGTTGTATGCGGTGCCGGATCAGCCGATTGCGACCCAGCGGATCATGACCCGCGGCTGGACCCGGGTGAAACTCGGCAAGTGATTCAAGCGCAAATCAACTGTGGGAGCGAGCCTGCTCGCGAAGGCGTCGGCACACTTAACCCATTCATTGCCTGATCCACAGCTTTCGCGAGCAGGCTCGCTCCCACACTGGTTTTGTGCAGTGCTTTTCCGTTCACGCAGCGCCTTACCACCGCTGCACCCTGCAGATGAACGGCCTCACCTGGCTCCCTCGGCTCAGGTGAATTTCAGGCGCCCTCGGGCGCCTTTTTTTGTGGCTTTAGATCAGTGGCCAGTCCTGCACAATCCGGTAGCGGCCCTTGTGCGATTCGAACAGGGCAAAACGCTCGGCGCGCAGGAAGAATTCCGGCGACGTGGCGGATTCCGGTTCCGGCGCGCGATAGTCCCGCGCCAGGGTCAGATGCGGGCGAAACTCGTGCGATGGCTCTTCAAAACCGAACGGCAACATGGCCTGTTCCAGTGCATAAACCAGGCGCAGCAGCGCCTGCGGTGCCTGCTCCGGTGCCAACGACAACACCCCGGTGCGGTGCCAGACCTGCACGCGGTCCAGCGAAATTTTCAAAGCCTCCCCCGGCGTGCGTACCTTGCTAGCGGCTTCGCAGACTTCGCCAATCAGCGCCAACGGCACTGCGCCGAGGAACAGCAGCGTCAGATGGAAGTTATCCGCTGGCACTGGTTTGCCGGTTCGCAAACCCAACTCGCTACGCCACCGAGCAATCGCCTTGCGCTGTGCCGGTGGGCAGTCGAGGGCAAAGAACAGCCTCTTTTCATCCATCATGGCCTGGCTCCTTTAAGGTTCGTGATCGTCGATTCTACCCGCCTCTTTCTGACGACTCGCCACACAAGTCTATAGTTCAAGGATTGCCATCAACCGGAGGCCGCCATGCGCGAGATCCTCAGCAAAGAACCGTGGTGGGCCCGACCACCGCATCCCGGGCAGGATGAACAGGAGCTGGAATGGGGCTGGCTGGTGCATTACAGCGAGGGTGAACCACGTTTCGAATTCGTCCGTGAACGACCAAGCGACGAAGAAATTCGTCAACGCAAAAGCTGCCGAATCACACCCTCAGCCGAGTGAACACAAAACCTGTGGGAGCGGGCTTGCTCGCGAAGGCGGTGTGTCATCCAAAGTCATTTTTTCTGACAGATCGCTTTCGCGAGCAAGCCTGCTCCCACAGAGGATTTTTGTTCGGTTTACGGTTCGATGAGGTATTGGAAGCCGCCGTAGATCATCCGCTGCCCATCAAACGGCATCGGGTTGACGTCCGGTTGCATGCGCGGGTCGTCCATCATTTTCGCCATGCCAGCATCGCGCGTGGCTTTGTCTGGCCAGATCAGCCAGCCGGAGGCTACGGTTTCGCCTTCCTTGAGTTTTACCGCCATCGGGAATGAGGTGAGCTTACCGTCCGGCACATCATCACCCCAGCACTCGACCACGCTCAGGGCGCCGTATTCCTTGAAGAGTACCGCAGCAATCTCAGCATGTTTTTTGTACGGTTCACGATTGGCAGTCGGCACGGGCGCTACAAAAATATCGATGTAAGCCATGATTATTCTCCTTGTAAGGTGGGTTCGATCTGCTGGGTAGTCGATTGCGGCGGTTGCCATTCGACACGATTCACGCCCAGCCCGACCGACGGTTCTTCACCCCCACCCAGATTGCGCTCGACCTGCCCGGCGATATGCAGCGTGCCGGCCATCACTCCCGTCGTCGGGTTCTGCACCAGTTTCAGCCAGGCCTTGTCGAAGGTGTTGCCCAGGCTGCTGCGGATCAGCGCCTCGCTGTCGGGGCGGTCGTTGGCCTGGAGGATGGCGCGGATGCCCATTACTCCCACGGAAATCATCGCCCCGGCCAGTTTGCCCGCCGCTGCCGCCACCGCACTGGCGGCACCGCGCGGGGCCATTTCCGCTTCCATCCGTTGGCTGGCGCGTTTGGCCACCGGAGCCATGCCGGCGTCGGTCGAGGCGATGCCTTTGGCGCCGCCATCGGTGTGGATCTTGTCGATCAATGCGGCGTAGGCCGGCAGCGTGTTCAACGGCTCGGTGCTGATGACCTTGTACAACGAGGCATCCCGCGCCGGCGGTGGGCCGAGGGCGATGGCCGGGATCTTCTGCAAACGTCCGTTGAGCTGGGCAACCGGCACGCCGTGACGCTGGGCGATGAGCGGCATCTGCTGCGCCATCAACTGCGCATAGAACGCCGTGGCCTGGCCGAGAATGGCATCCGGATCGATCTCCACCGCCACCGGCGCCAGCACTTTTTCCTGATATTGATCAAGCAGATACGCAGCCAGCCGCTTGGCCGATGCGTCCTGCTCGCCGCCGGCACTGATCGTGTACCAACTGACTTTCATCGACAGCCATTCCTGGGTCCAGTAGCTGCTGAACCACGGGATGAAATTTTCTTCAGTTTGCTGATAGACGCGCGTGCGCCAATGTTCCATCGAGCCACGGGCGAACAGCTTGACCTGCTCGGTGGATTGTTGCGAAGCGCTGACGATCTCGCGGTCGATCTGCTGCCAGGTCGCGGGTGAAACCACCACCGCTGGCGCTGTCACCGGGGCCCGCGCCGAGGTGGCGCAGCCGGCCAGCAGAAACAGTGCGGCGACGACCAGCGCGCGCAGGTTCACGGTGGGGGTGTCCTTGAAACAGGAGAGACAGATTTGAGTATAGGTGCCGGTGGTGGGCCGTTTGTCTGGTTGTGGCTGGGCGGGCCCCTTCGCGAGCAGGCTCGCTCCCACAGGGGAACGCATTTCAAATGTGGGAGCGAGCCTGCTCGCGATGGGGCCAGCAAAACCACCAAAAATCCCGACCATCAATACCGTCGATATTCACCATCGCGACGATTGCCTTCCGCCCGCAGGCCGGCGAAGGCACGATTACCCCATCCGAACCACAACGAGGCGTTCACATCATGATTCACACCATCGCACTCTCCGTGAGTTTCCCGGTGTTCGGCAGCAACTACTACGATCAACACGTCGTCAACCGCAAGGCGCAGACGCTGGTGTTCAACAAAGATTTCGAAGCCCTGCTGATGCCCGCCGCCACCAATCATTTCAGCAATGAAGTGGTCGGCCTCAACGATCAGTTCCGTTTTCTGAGCGACATTCTCGCCACCCATCTGCTGGACATCGAGGCCTCCGTGCCTGCGCGATCCCGCGTCCAGGCGAGCGCTCGTTTTTCTTGAAAATCGAGGGCGTTCCTTTGCGCGAACGCCCTCTCTTGTTCAATCAGTCATCATCGCGGTCGCGGTGATAGCGACGGCCATCGCGGCGGTCGTCATCGCGGTCATCCCAACGTCGGTCATGATCATAATTACGCCCATGATCGCGGTCGTAATGCCGGCCGCCATGGCGGTGGTCATCATCAAAATCCGCCACACAGCCGCCCAGCAATACGGCGGCGGTTACGGTCAACAGCATCGTTGTTGCGCGCTTCATTCAATACTTCCCTAAACCAAGGTCCTGACGACGGAATCGGCCAGCGCTGCCTTTGCCTCCGGGGCTCAGTGCGCGCAGCCGCAGATACGACTCGAAAAAAAGACTTTGATTCAGTGGCCATCAATGACCGTTTATCGCCTCGCCCGCCCTGGCCGAACAGCGGCGAAATGCCACCTATACTGCTTCTCGACGATACCTACGCAACGGACCTGCGCCCTCAAGAATAAGAAGCAGAGGTGCACCATGGTCTGGCAGCAAATCTACGATCCGTTCGGCAACCCGCTGATCTCCACACTCATGGCCGCGGTGCCGGTGGTGGTGATGCTCGCCGCGCTGGCGTTCTTCCACGTCAAGGCGCATCTGGCCGCACTGTTGGCGCTGGCGTCAGCCTTGCTCATCTCGATCTTCGCCTTCGGCATGCCGGCGAGCATGGCCGGTTCCGCTGCGTTGTTTGGCGCGGCCAACGGCTTGTTGCCGATCGGCTGGATCGTCCTCAACATCATCTTTCTGCACCGCCTGACCACCGAGAACGGCTCGTTCAAAGTGCTGCAGGATTCACTGGCGCGGATCACTGATGACCGTCGCTTGCAGTTGCTGCTGATCGCCTTCTGCTTCGGTGCCTTTTTTGAAGGAGCGGCCGGGTTCGGCACACCGGTGGCGGTGACCGGAGCGATTCTGATTGGTCTGGGTTTCTCGCCACTCGCTGCGTCCGGTCTGGCACTGATCGCCAACACCGCGCCAGTGGCTTTCGGCGCACTCGGCACGCCGATCATCACCCTGGCCAAAGTCACCGGGCTGGATGAGATGGAGCTGTCGATGATGGTTGGTCGGCAGTTGCCGTTCTTCTCGGTGCTGGTGCCGTTCTGGCTGATCTGGGCCTTTGCCGGATGGCGCAAGATGCTGGAGATCTGGCCGGCGATTCTGGTGGCTGGCGTCAGTTTCGCGGTGCCGCAGTTTCTGGTGTCGAACTACCACGGGCCGATGCTGGTGGATGTGATCGCCGCGCTGATTTCCATGGCCTGTCTGACGCTGTTCTTGAAGGTCTGGAAACCCGCGACCATCCATACCTCGGCAGCGCTGTCCGGGCGGGTCGACAACTCCAAAGTCGACGAAGAGCAAGTCACCGCCAGCGCCGCATTCAGCGATCAGGCGCGCCCGGCAGTGATGCGCGCGTGGATGCCGTGGATCATCCTCACCGTGTTCGTGTTTGCCTGGGGCACCCAAGGCTTCAAGAATATGTTCGACACCCGCCCCGCCATCGACCCGGTCACGCAATCGGCCAAGCTCGACCCGCAAGGCAAACCGCTGCGCGAGGCCAACCCGATTTTCGCCCCGGCCATCACCTTCACCAATCTGCACCTGCAAATCGAAAAAGTCCCGCCGGTAGTGGCCGCGCCGAAGGCTGAAGAAGCGGTCTACAAGTTCACCTGGCTCACCTCCACCGGCAGCGGCATCCTGCTGGCGGCGATTGTCGGCGGCCTGCTGATGGGGTACTCGATTCCGCAACTGATCAAGCAGTACCTACGCACGCTGTGGGTGGTGCGGTTTTCGTTGATCACCATTGCGGCGATGCTGGCGCTGGGGTTTCTCACGCGTTACTCGGGACTGGACGCGACCATGGGTCTGGCGTTCGCGGCGACAGGGATTTTCTATCCGATGTTCGGCACCTTGCTCGGCTGGCTTGGCGTGGCGCTGACGGGTTCGGATACGGCGTCGAACGTGCTGTTTGGCGGCTTGCAACGGGTGACGGCGGAACAGCTCGGGATCAGCCCGGTATTGATGGCCGCCGCCAATAGCTCCGGTGGGGTGATGGGCAAAATGGTCGATGCGCAGTCGATTGTGGTCGCCTCTACGGCAACGCGTTGGTATGGGCATGAAGGGGAGATTTTGCGGTACGTGTTCTTCCACTCGATTGTGCTGGCGATCCTGGTTGGCGGGTTGGTGACGCTGCAGGCTTATGTCGCGCCATTTACCCACATGGTCGTCGGCGGGCATTAAACACAATCCCTGTGGGAGCGGGCTTGCTCGCGAAGGCATTTGCTCTGCCAACGAAAATGTTGGATGTGCCGGCCTCTTCGCGAGCAAGCCCGCTCCCACATTGGTTTTGTGTGGCCAGCCAGATTCATGAGCCATGCGCATAACTCTATAGCGCAAATCCGCAAAAACCTTTTCCTCCCTCCAGCGGTCACTCCTAGAACGAGACTGGCAAGCATGCCGGCGCGCCCCTATGGGCCATTCGCAACCCTGCCGCCTGATTGAGAGAAAAAGGAATCGAACCATGCCGATTTCCCGACGTAGATTTCTGATCCTCGGCGCCGTGACCGCGACGGCGTTCGCCATGCCCCCCTTCATCAGCCTCAAGGCCTACGCGGCCAATCTGGAGCAATCGGCCATGAGCAAAGTAACCATTCAAGTCAATGGCAAGCGCCAGGCCCTTGAAGTCGACAACCGCACGACCCTGCTCGACGCCCTGCGCGAACACCTGCACCTGACCGGCAGCAAAAAAGGCTGCGACCACGGCCAGTGCGGCGCCTGCACGGTGATCGCCGATGGCCGGCGGATCAATGCCTGCCTGACCCTGGCGGTGATGCACGAGGGAGCCGAGATCACCACCATCGAAGGCCTCGGCATGCCGGACAACCTGCATCCGATGCAAGCGGCGTTCATCAAACACGATGGCTATCAGTGCGGTTATTGCACGCCGGGGCAGATCTGTTCGGCGGTGGCGGTCATCCAGGAAATCCGCGATGGCATTCCCAGCCACGCCAGCGCCAGCCTGACCGAGCCGCCGCAATTGATCGCCGCTGAATTCCAGGAACGCATGAGCGGCAATATCTGCCGCTGCGGCGCCTACTCGAACATCATCGAAGCCATCACTGAAGTCGCGGAGGTGCCGGCATGAGAGCGTTCAATTACAGCCGCGCCGACTCCCCTGCCGCAGCCGCTGCGCAAGCCGCGCAAGTTGAAGGCGCGAAGTTCATCGCGGGCGGCACCAACCTGCTGGACTTGATGAAACTCGACATCGAAACTCCGCTGCACCTGATCGACGTCAACCACCTTGGACTGGATCAGATCGAAGCGACGCCCGAGGGCGGCTTGCGTATCGGCGCGCTGGTGCGCAACACCGATCTGGCCGCCGACGCGCGCGTGCGAAAAGACTACGCCCTGCTCTCCCGCGCCTTGCTCGCAGGCGCCTCCGGGCAGTTGCGCAACATGGCGACCACCGCCGGCAACCTGCTGCAACGCACCCGCTGCCCGTACTTCTACGACACGAATCAAGCCTGCAACAAACGCAAGCCCGGCAGTGGCTGCGCGGCGATTGGCGGGGTCAGTCGACAACTGGGGATCATCGGCGTCAGCGATGCCTGCATCGCCACCCACCCCAGCGACATGGCCATCGCCATGCGCGCCCTCGATGCGCAGATTGAAACGGTCAAACCGGACGGCAGCACCCGCAGCATCGCCATGGTCGATTTCCATCAGTTGCCGGGCAACACGCCGAATATTGAAACCAGCCTTACGCCCGGCGAGTTCATCACTGCCGTGACGTTGCCGGCGCCCGTGGGCGGCACCCACGTTTATCACAAGGTGCGTGATCGTTCGTCTTACGCGTTTGCCCTGGTCTCCGTCGGCCTGATCCTGCAAAAGGACGGCAGCGGCCGCGTCGCCGTCGGTGGTATCGCGCCGAAACCGTGGCGGGTGGAAGCCGCCGATGCGTTGCTGGCCAAGGGCGCGAAAGCCGTCAGCGAGCGCCTGCTCGACGGCGCCACGCCGACCCACGACAACCAATTCAAACTGACCCTGGTCGAGCGCACGCTTGGCTCGGTGTTGGCGCAAGCGAGGGAAGACGCATGAAATTCGACACGCCCGCCACCACCAACCCGATCGACCAATTGAAGGTCATCGGCAAGCCCACCGACCGCATCGAAGGCAAACTGAAAACCTGCGGCCAGGCGCCTTACGCTTACGAGCAGCATGATGTGGTGGCCAATCAGGCTTACGGTTTCATGGTCGGCTCGGCCATCGCCAAGGGCCGCATTGCCAACATCGATCTGGCACAAGCCAAAGCCGCGCCCGGGGTTCTGGCCATCGTCACCGCAGCCAACGCCGGCAAGCTCGGCAAGGGCAAATACAACTCGGCGCATCTGCTGGCCGGGCCGGACATTCAGCACTATCACCAGGCCGTTGCATTGGTGGTGGCGGAAACCTTTGAACAGGCCCGCGCCGCAGCGCAACTGGTCAAAGTCGATTACGTCACGGCCAAGGGCGAGTTCGATCTGGCCAGCGTTCGCGATCAGGGTGTCGAACAGAAAGAAGAGTTGCCGGACGTCAAACACGGCGATTTCGCCACGGCGTTTGCGGCGGCCCCGGTGCAGCTCGACCAGACCTACACCACGCCCGATCAGTCCCACGCGATGATGGAGCCGCACGCGACATTGGCCGCTTGGCAAGGCGATCAACTGACCCTGTGGACGTCCAACCAGATGATCGCCTGGAGCGTCAGCGACATCGCCGAAACCCTCGGCCTGCCCAAGGAAAAAGTCCGCTTGATCTCGCCATACATTGGTGGCGGTTTCGGCGGCAAACTGTTCATCCGCGCCGACGCGATCCTCGCGGCCCTCGGTGCGCGCATGGCCAATCGACCGGTGAAAGTCGCGCTCGCCCGGCCACAGATGGCCAACAACACCACCCACCGCCCCGCCACTATCCAGCGCATCCGTATGGGTGCCACGGCGGACGGCAAACTCACGGCCATCGCCCACGAAGGCTGGTCAGGTAATCTGGAAGACGGCAAGGTCGAAGTCGCGGCGCAACCGAGCCAGTTGCTCTACGCCGGCGCAAACCGCCTGGTGACCATGCGCGTGGCGCCGCTGGATCTGCCCGAAGGCAACTCCATGCGCGCACCGGGCGAAACCCCGGGGCTGATGGCGCTGGAAATCGCCATGGACGAAATGGCCGAACAGCTCAACCTCGATCCGGTGCAGTTCCGCATCCTCAATGACACCCAGGTCGACCCGGTGAAACCCGAGCGGCCGTTCTCCCAGCGACAACTGATCGAATGCCTGCAAACCGGCGCCGAGAAATTCGGCTGGGACAAGCGCAACCCGCAACCCGGTTCACGTCGCGAGGGCCGCTGGCTGATCGGCATGGGCGTCGGCGCGGCGATCCGCAACAACCTGCTTTTGAAATCCGGCGCGCGGGTGCGGCTAGAGCGTGACGGCAAGATCACCGTAGAAACCGACATGACCGACATCGGCACCGGCAGCTACACGATCATCGCGCAAACGGCGGCCGAGATGATGGGCGTGCCATTGGAGGATGTCGTGGTGCGTCTGGGCGATTCGAATTTCCCGGTGTCGTCCGGCTCCGGCGGGCAATTCGGCGCCAACTGCTCCACCGCCGGGGTGTATGCCGCGTGTGTGAAACTGCGCGAAGCGGTGGCCGGCAAATTGGGTATGGCGGCCGCTGAGGCCGAGTTTGTCGACGGTCAGGTACGGGCCGGCGGCAAAAGTGTGCCGTTGCGTCATGCGGCGGAAAACGGCGTGGTGCAGGCTGAGGACAGCATCGAATTTGCCGACCTTGCCGAGCAATATCAGCAGTCGACGTTTGGCGCGCATTTCGTTGAAGTCGCAGTGGACGCTGCGACCGGAGAGGTGCGCGTGCGGCGCATGCTGGCGGTGTGCGCCGCCGGGCGGATTCTCAATCCGAAGGCGGCGCGCAGCCAGGTGATCGGTGCGATGACCATGGGCGTGGGCGCGGCCTTGATGGAAGAACTGGCGGTGGACAAGCAGCTTGGATTCTTCGTTAACCATGATCTGGCCGGTTATGAGGTGCCGGTGCATGCCGACATCCCGCATCAGGAGGTGATTTTCCTTGATGAGACGGATCCGATTTCTTCGCCAATGAAGGCCAAGGGTGTCGGTGAGTTGGGGATTTGCGGGGTGAGTGCGGCGGTGGCCAATGCGATCTACAACGCCACCGGGGCACGGGTGCGGGAGTATCCGATTACGCTGGACAAGATTCTCTCGTCACTACCCGAAATGATCTGACCCCACCGCCACTGTAGGAGCTGCCGCAGGCTGCGATCTTTTGATGTTGGTCTTTTAAAAAACAAGATCAAAAGATCGCAGCCTGCGGCAGCTCCTACACGGGTCGGATTTAGTCAGTGTGCGGATACTGCGCCTCGCTCACCTGCTCCATCCACTCCACCACTTTGCCATCCAGCACTTCAGCAATGGCGATATGCGTCATCGCCGTAGTCGGCGCCGCGCCATGCCAATGCTTAGCGCCGGGCGCGATCCACACCGTATCCCCCGGACGAATTTCCCGCACCGGCTGCCCCCACTCCTGCACCAAACCCGCCCCCGCCGTCACAATCAACGTCTGCCCCAGCGGGTGGGTGTGCCAAGCCGTGCGCGCCCCCGGTTCGAACGTCACCGTGGCGCCGCTGACCCGTGCCTCATCCGAGCCTTTGAACGGCGCATCGACCCGCACAATGCCAGTGAACCAATCCGCCGGGCCACGGGCCGAAGATTGGGATCCATTAGCCGTGACGGTTACCCGTGGCGCTTCATTGGCCTGAGCGTCGGCGGCGAGCAAGGAAAGGGTCAAAGCAGAAGCTGCAATCGGGTTCATGGCGGTCTCTCCAAAAATGATGCCTGAACTTTACCCAGGATGACTCTTCAGATAATCAACTAGAATTCGAAAAAACTTATGCAGGTAATTCATCAATGCTTCGGGAAAACGCCAGTGACCTGCTCGCCTTCCTCGCCGTGGCGCGCGAGCGCAGTTTCACCAAAGCCGCCGCCAGACTCGGCGTCTCGCAATCAGCGTTAAGCCATACCATCCGCGCCCTTGAAGCACGCCTGGGCCTGCGCCTGCTGACTCGCACCACCCGCAGCGTTTCCCCTACCGAGGCCGGTGAACACCTGCTGCAGACCATCGGCCCGCGCTTCGAAGAGATCGAACTGGAACTTGCCGCCCTGAGCAACCTGCGCGAAACCCCGGCGGGCAGAATTCGTATCAGTGCCACCGACCATTCACTGGACTGGCTGCTGCGCCCGGTGCTCAAGGCATTTCTGCCCAAGTACCCGGACATCGCCGTCGAGGTGTGCTGTGATTACGGCTTCGTCGACATCGCCGGACAAGGCTTCGATGCCGGTGTACGTCTGGGCGAGGACGTCGCCCAGGGCATGATCGCTACGCGCATTGGCCCGGACATGCGCATGGCGGTGGTCGGTTCGCCCGCCTACTTCGCCAGGCGCCCCGCCCCGCAAACGCCCCGCGACCTGACCGACCACGCCTGCAACAATCTGCGCTTGCCCACCAATGGCGGGCTGTACACCTGGGAGTTCGAAAAGGACGGCGAGAGCCTCAAGGTGCGGGTGTCGGGCCAGATCACCTTGAATGGTGTCTACCCACTGCTCGACGCGGCGCTGGACGGTTTCGGCCTGAGCTATATCCCGGAAAACCTCGTCGCGCCACATCTGGCGGATGGCAGTCTGGTGCAGGTGCTGGAGGACTGGTGCCCGACGTTTGCCGGGTATCACCTGTACTACCCGAGCCGACGCCAGGCGGCGCCGGCATTCGCGTTGTTGCTGGAAGCGTTGCGCTATCGCGTTTGACTCGACCTAGCCGAGCAACGCAATCAACTGATGACGCTGCGCGTCGGTGAGCATCGGCCCGAGCCCGGCCTTGACGTTATCAGCCATGTAACGCGGATTGCCGGTGCCGGGAATCACGCACGTCACCGCCGGATGCGCCAGCAGAAACTTCAGTGCCAGTTGCGGCCAGCTGTTGACCTGCACGTCCGAGACCCACGCTGGCAGCGGTTTACCCTTGAGCCGGGCGAGCAAACCTCCGCCGCCGAACGGCCGGTTGCAGATCACTGCCACACCGCGCTCACGGCATAGCGGCAGGATGCGTTTTTCCACGCCACGGTCGTCGAGCGCGTAATTGATCTGCAGGAAATCCAGCTGTTCGGCCTTCAGCACCGCTTCAACTTCGTCATAGGCTGAGGGAGTGTAATGCGTGATGCCGATGTAGCGAATGCGCCCCTGCGCCTTCCATTCGCGCAGGGTCGGCAGGTGGGTTTGCCAGTCGAGCAGATTGTGGATCTGCATCAGGTCGATGCGCTCAGTGCGCAGCAGGCTGAATGACTGCTCCATCTGCGCAATGCCCTCCTTGCGGCCCCGCGTCCACACCTTGGTGGCCAGAAAGGCCGGCGAGCGTGGCTCGTGGATCGACAGCAGTTCACCCGTGGTCTCTTCGGCGCGACCATACATGGGCGAGCTGTCGACCACGGTGCCACCCTTGGCGAACAGTTCGTCGAGCACCGCCGGCAGTTGCTTGTAAGCCGGATCGCCCGGTGCAACATCAAAACCGCGATAGGTGCCCAGGCCCACCATGGGCAGTGGCTCGGAGCTTGATGGGATGGCACGGGTCTGCATGGTTTGGCCTCCGGGCGCGGCGGACGATGTGGCAGTGGCCAGCGCCCGTTCAAAGGTGAAGACCGCCGACACCCCGGCGGCCAGCGTGAGCAGTCGGCGACGGGAGTAACCCTCAGTGTGGCTCATGCTGGTTCCCCTGCTGCGTGGATCTGTTGCACGTTGTGTGCGTATGCTGTCCGGTGCAACCGCTGGACTACACTGCGACAACGAACCCGCACACCCCGTTAAAAGTAGCCGAATGTCCCGAATCCTGATGTCACTCGTCGCATTGCTCGTCGCCGCGTATCTGCTGCTGTGCGCGGCGCTGTTCGTTTTCCAGCGTTCACTGATCTATTTCCCGCAGCCCGGAACCGTTGAATCGGCCGATGCGCGGTTGAAACTGGCGATGCCGGATGCGGATGTCTGGGTGACTACCCGCGAGCATGCCGGACCACGGGCGCTGATCTACTTTGGTGGCAATGCCGAAGACGTGTCGCGCAATTTGCCGGAGTTTGCCGAGGCGTTTGCCGATTACGCGGTGTACCTGATGAATTACCGCGGTTTCGGTGGCAGCGGTGGGTCACCGTCCGAAGAAACCATTGCCGAAGATGCGTTGGCGCTGTTTGATCAGGTGTATGCCAGTCATCCGCAGATTGCGCTGATCGGGCGCAGCCTCGGCTCGGGCGTCGCCATACGTCTGGCCAGCCAGCGCCCGGTGCAACAACTGATTCTGGTGACGCCGTATAACAGCCTCGAAGAAATCGCTGCCCGACAGTATCCGTGGGTACCGGTGAAATGGTTGCTCAAGGATCGCTTTGAATCAGGCCAGTATGCAGCGCATATCCGCGTGCCGACGTTATTGCTGGCGGCGAGTGAAGACGAGGTGATCCCTCGGCAAAGCACCCAACGCTTGTTGGAGAATTTCCCCAAAGGCGTGGCCACCCTCAGGGTGGTACCCGATTCGGCGCATAACTCGATTTCCGAGCGAGCGCAGTACCTGCAATGGATGGGGGATGTGTTGAACCGGCAATGAGCGTTGCACGGCAATTCGAGTTTAATGTTGGCGTTTAACCTCGTTTAAAACTCCTTGATAGCACTTTGGTATTCCTGCACCATCCGCAAAGCTTTCCACGGAAGGAGTCAGGCAATGCTGGATGCAAACGCTACCCACATCAGCTTCGCGCTCGAATCAGCGTCCACCGACCTGCAAGTGTTGAGCTTTGAAGGTCGCGAGGCACTCAACCAGCCTTTCCGGTTCGAGATAGAACTGGTCAGCGCCCGTCCCGACCTGAAACTCGAAGAGCTGCTGCACAAGCCCGGCGTGCTGACCTTCGGCGCCACTGGCGAAGGCAAGATTCATGGCCTGGTCTATCGCATCGAGCAAGGTGACTCCGGCAAGACCCTGACCCGCTACAGCATCAGCCTGGTGCCGCAACTGGCGTACCTGCGGCACAACCACGACCAGCAGATCTTCCAGCAGCTCACGGTGCCGAAGATCATCGCCCGGGTGCTGGAAGATCGCGGCATCCTTGCCGACGCCTACAGCTTCCAGCTCAGCGCCGAATACCCGGAGCGCGACTACTGCGTGCAGTACGACGAATCCGACCTGCATTTCATCCAGCGCCTGTGCGAACAGGAAGGCATTCACTTCCACTTCCAGCACAGCAGCAGCGGCCACAAACTGGTGTTCGGCGACGACCAGACCGTGTTCCGCAAACTCAAGGCCGTGAGCTACCAGCAAGACTCCGGCATGAGCGCCGACAAACCGGTGATCAAGCGTTTCAACCTGCGCCTGGAAACCCGCACCACCCGCGTCAGCCGCCGCGACTACGACTTCGAAAAACCGAAGATCCTGCCCGAAGGCGCGGTCAAATCCGAGTTCGCCCCGGACCTTGAGGACTACGACTACCCCGGCCGCTTCACCACCCGCGAGCGCGGCAAGTTCCTCAGCACCCGCGCACTGGAGCGCCATCGCAGCGACTACAAACTCGCCGAAGGCAAAGGTGACGAGCCGACCCTCACCAGCGGCCACTTCCTGACCCTCGCCGAACACCCGCGCGCCGAGTGGAACGATATGTGGTTGCTGCTGGAAGTGCTTCACGAAGGCAAACAGCCGCAAGTGCTCGGCGAAAACGTCACCAGCGACGTCACCGACAACAAAAGCGATTTCCACCAGGGCTACCGCAACAGCTTCCTCGCCACCCCGTGGGACGCGCACTATCGCCCTGCCCTCGAACACCCGAAACCGAAAGTCCTCGGCAGCCAGACCGCCGTCGTCACCGGCCCGAAAGGCGAAGAAATCCACTGCGACCAGTACGGCCGCATCAAGGTCCAGTTCCACTGGGACCGCGACGGCCAGGGCGACGACAAAACCACCTGCTGGATGCGCGTCGCCAGCGGCTGGGCCGGCGCCGCCTACGGCGGTATCGCCATCCCGCGCATCGGCATGGAAGTCCTCGTCACCTTCCTAGAAGGCGACCCCGACCAGCCACTCGTCACCGGTTGCCTGTACCACAAGGAAAACGTCGTCCCCTACGACCTGCCGGCAAACAAGACCCGCAGCACCTTCAAAACCCTCAGCTCACCGGGCGGCAAGGGCTACAACGAATTCCGCATCGAAGACAAGAAAGGCGCCGAGCAGATCTACATCCACGCCCAGCGCGACTGGGACGAAAACATCGAGCACGACCAGAAGATCCGGGTCGGCAACGAACGGCACGACACCGTTGAAGCCAATACGCTGAGTGAGTTCAAGGTTGAGGAACACCGGATTACGCATCTGGATCGGATTAGCGAGATGCGGGCGGATGATCATCTGACAGTTGCGGTGACGCAGCATGTGAAGGTGGGGACGGCGCAGTTTGTTGAGGCGGGGACGGAGATTCATTACTACGCAGGCGACAAGGTTGTGGTTGAGGGTGGCATGGAGCTGACCGCCAAGGCGGGTGGGAGTTTTGTGAAGGTTGATGCGGGTGGTGTGACCATTAGTGGCGCTGAGGTGAAGATCAATACCGGTGGTGCGCCAGGGGTGGGAACCGGGATCGGCATCAAACTGCCGATAGCGTTGACGCCCGCCGATGCCGATGTTGCCGGAAAAAAACTCGCCAGCGCACCGCTCAACACGCCCGCGCCCTTGGCAACGGTCACGGCCAAGGGCGCGCAGGCTGCTGCGCCAAGCGTTGCCGAGACCCGACTCATCCAGCAGAACCTGCAGGCGCAAACCTTGGTAACAGCCGCTAAAACCGGCGTGCCGTTCTGCGAGGTCTGCAACAAATGACCCAGTTCCGCCCCAGCCTTCGTGAATGGTTCAGCGCCGAATTCTGGCCCCAGGGTTCGCGCCCGGACGCCCCGAAGGTCTACGCCTTGCTCGACGGCGCTCGCGATCCACGCATCGAATCGCTGGTGCGCAACAGCCAGGCTGAGTTCGCCTGCCTGTATGCGGGCGAACTCGCGCCAAGCCTGTCTGCAGCGGCGCCCTATCTGCTGCACCTTGATCCGCAGCAGGCCTACACCTGGGAATTACTGGAGGACAGCTGGGGGCAGAGCTGGGGCTGTTTCGTGATGGCTCCTGCGCAGGTGGCGCTGGACGACTTGCGCGGCCACTTCCGCACCCTGCTGCGCGTCACCGACGCCGATGGCAACCTTCTGGTGTTTCGTTTCTACGATCCCAGAGTGCTGCGCGTCTACCTGCCCACCTGCACACCGCAGGAACGCGCCGCGATCTTCGGCCCGGCCAGCAAGCTCATCGCCGAGGCCGGTAATGGCCACTCGTTGATTGTGTATCCGGCGGATCCGGCGGGTGGATCGAATGCGCGGGTGAGTGGCTGGCCTTCAGGAGAGGCACTCGGCTAGAACGCCGTTGAAGAACACTCCAGGTCATTCGCTGCCGAATTTAGCGTTCAATCGAAAACGCCTGCACGCCTGAGCAACTCGTGCAAACCCTTTGGTATCAATACCAATACCGATTGCAGGTGCAGGGCGCGGCATTAAATCGTGATTCGCGCACAGCACCTGCATAGGCTTGGCAACCGTTCAAGACGCCACCAATCGCACCTGCACATCAAACAGGAGAAATGGTCGCGAGCACACCAATCAGAATGGTCAGCGCCAGAAACCCACCCAGAAAAAACCCCATCTTTCTCATGTAGCTCTCCTTAATGCTGAACTTGCGGTGCACCGCGCGCTTCGGGATGAAGAGCTGTCGCGAATGACCGAACTGCCGGGGTATTTTGGGCTTGTGACTGAGCGGGTAACAGACGCAGATAGAACTGAAAAATACGGATCAGATGAAATCTGATCCTTTTTTCGCGCATGTGCCGATATTCAGATCGCTACAGCAAGGTTCCAAATTTGCAGCATTGATCTACAGTCATTGCCGACCCGTGAAGAACAACAAAAAATCCAGGAGTGGACCATGCCCGAACTGAATCTACAGGCCAACGCCGCCGAATCCCTCAAGCGCTGGCACGAGATGATCCGCACCGGCAACTTGCGCGCCCTGCCCGACCTGCTTGATCCAAACGCCGTATTCCGTTCGCCAATGGCCCACACGCCCTACCCCAGCGCACAGGTGGTGACGATGATCCTCAACACCGTTTTCGAGGTGTTCGAGGACTTTGAGTACCACCGCGAACTGGTGACGGCGGATGGCTTGAATGTGGTGCTGGAGTTCAGTGCCAAGGTGGGCGCCAAGGAGTTGAAAGGCATCGACATGATTCGCTTTGATGAGCACGGGAAGATTGTCGAGTTTGAAGTGATGGTGCGGCCATTGAGCGGGTTGCAGGCGTTGGGGGAAGAGATGGGGCGGCGACTTGGAAAGTATCTGGCCGCCACCAAAGCCTGATCTCGGCACAATGTCATGCAGGAGCTGCCGCAGGCTGCGATCTTTTGATCTTGCCCCTTTAAAAAACAAGATCAAAAGAACGCAGCCTACGGCAACACCTACGTGGTTCAGCGTTCAGAACTTGCGCCACAAAAAAGCCCACTGACCGTCGCCGGTTCAGTGGGCTTTGTGTGTCAGGCGTCTGGTTACAGCGCCATATCACGTGCAGCATTTTCCTTCGGTGCTTCAGCTTTTTCAGCTGCAGGTGCAGCCGGAGCAGCAGCCTGACCGATCACTGGAGGCGTCGGCAGTTCGAGGATTTTAGCGGTGTAAGCCCACTCTGCAGCCACTTTGGCTGGATCGCTGTTCAGCTGGGTGCCGTAGCTTGGAACGATCTGGTGCAGCTTGGCTTGCCATTCTGGGGTCGCGACTTTGTCTTTGAAGACTTTCTGCAGCACGCTCAGCATGATCGGTGCAGCGGTCGACGCGCCCGGCGAGGCGCCCAGCAGGCCGGCGATGGAACCGTCTTGTGCAGCGACGATTTCGGTGCCCAGTTTCAGCACGCCACCAGCGGCTTCATCACGCTTGATGATTTGCACGCGTTGGCCGGCTTGCCACAGGCGCCAGTCTTCGGCTTTGGCGTTCGGGAAGTATTCCTTCAGCGCGTTCAGACGGTCTTCATCCGAAAGCATCAGTTGACCGGCAAGGTACTCGACCAGCGGGTATTCCTTGATGCCGACCTTGGTCATCGGCCAGATGTTGTGGGTGGTGGTGCTGGTCAGCAGGTCCAGGTACGAGCCTTCTTTGAGGAACTTGGTGCTGAAGGTCGCGAATGGGCCAAACAGGATGACGCGCTTGCCGTCCAGAACACGGGTGTCCAGGTGCGGAACCGACATCGGCGGTGCGCCCACCGAAGCTTTGCCGTAGGCCTTGGCCAGGTGTTGCTCGGCAATGGTCGGGTTCTCGGTCACCAGGAACGAGCCGCCTACCGGGAAGCCAGCGTATTCCTTGGCTTCAGGAATGCCCGACTTCTGCAGCAGGTGCAGTGCACCGCCGCCCGCGCCGATGAACACGAACTTGGCGTCGGTTTCGGTTTTGGTGCCGTCTTTCAGGTTTTTGTAACTGACGCGCCAGGTGCCGTCTTCGTTCTTGGTGATGTCCTGTACTTCGCTGGACAATTTCAAGTCGAAATTAGGCTTGGTCTGCAGGTAACCGGCGAACTGGCGGGTGATTTCGCCGAAGTTCATGTCGGTACCCAGCGGGCTCCAGGTGGCCGCGATTTTCTGGTTCGGGTCACGCCCTTCCATCATCAGCGGGACCCACTTCTTGATCACAGCCGGGTCTTCGGAGTACTGCATGCCGGCGAACAGTGGGCTCGCTTGCAGGGCTTCGTAGCGCTTTTTCAGGAACTTGATGTTGTCATCGCCCCACACGAAGCTCATGTGCGGAGTGGTGTTGATGAACGAGCGAGGGTTTTTCAGAACGCCTTGCTGTACTTGCCAGGCCCAGAACTGACGGGAAACCTGGAACGCTTCGTTGATCTCGACGGCTTTCGGGATCGTGACGTTGCCTTTGTCGTCTTCCGGGGTGTAGTTCAGCTCCGCCAGAGCCGAGTGACCGGTACCGGCGTTGTTCCAGCCGTTGGAGCTTTCCAGGGCGACGCCGTCGAGGCGCTCGACCATTTCCATCGACCAGCTTGGCTCCAGCTCATTGATCCACACACCCAGGGTGGTGCTCATGATGCCGCCGCCGATCAGCAGTACGTCGACTTTTTTGGCCTCTGCCGCATGAACGGAGGTCAGCCCCATCGACAAAGCCAGCCCTAGCAAGGCTGTGTTCACTTTTTTAAACATCTGTTGCACCTATGATAAAACGCCTTCCGCCCGCCGCTGTTGTACGTGTGAGGCCCTCTTCTTGCGACACTCAGGCTAGGGTCGCAGGTCCTTCACACTTCAATATTGACGGGTGGGCACACAAGGCCGACATGTTGCATCGACCTCAGTTAATGTCCCTTCTGAACTGACTTCTTATCATTATTGGCTCAGCTACTTGAGCGACAGGGATTCCGTCAGCCCGCCCGTTAGGCAAGCAAACTGAATAAGGTCAAACCAAGTTGGCGCGAAGAATATCACGTCAGGGCAAACCCGCGCGTCTGTTCCCGACCTGAGAGTCTTTTTCCGCTGCGGTACTTATCGGCTGCCAAGTGCCGAACATGACCCCGACACACGTCCTTGCCGATCATCTCTCGCTTTTACCCCTTCCTCAACCGGACGAATTACCGGCGTTGTGTACTTAATGAGTAACCTGCTACGTTGTACGATGACTGATGAATTAAGACTTTGAATCGATCAGTCATCAACCCCCATAACAACAAGGAAATACCCATGACCAAGACCCGACTCCTGATCGGCTTTCTCTGCGCCTTCAGCGGTTACGCGATGGCCGCCCCTGCCCCGGCGGAAAAGCAGGTTGCCCAAGCGGTCGATCATCTGACCCAGGCGATGCTGCACAAAGACATCACCGAATTGAATGCGCTGACGGCCGAAAACCTCACCTACGGCCACTCCAGCGGCAAAATTCAGGACAAACAAGCATTCATCGCCGACATCGAAACCGGCAAAAGCGCGTTCAAGACCCTGGAGATGCAAAAACAGACCATCACCCTGTCCGGCGACACCGCGCTGGTGCGTCACCACTTTTCCGCGCAGGCGCTGAAGGGCACTGAAGTGGTGCCGACCGAGATCGAGAACTTCCAGATCTGGCAGAAGCAGAATGGCAAGTGGTTGTTGGTGGGGCGGCAGGCGTTCAAATTCTGATTGATACGAAAAGCTCTGCCAATGGAAGCGGGCAGAGCTTTTCACTGGCCATGACATCAGGCTTCACTCGTTCCACATCCGGTTTCATTTGCGCCTCCCCTTTACCCCTCTCCCTGATATGCTTCACAGCATTACCGTATGTGCTCAACCTTTTGGAGTAATCAATGCCTCGCCTACGCGTCAAGCACTTTGGCCCTATCCGTGATGGTGTGAAAAACAATGGCTGGATAGAGCTCAAGCGCGTGACCGTGTTCGTGGGTAATCAGGGCTCAGGAAAAAGCACGTTAGCCAAGCTTTACTCGACCTTTTCATGGATCGAAAAAGCCCTGGAACGCGGTGATTACGATAAAAGCTGGTTCGAGGAAAATGATCGACTCACAAAAACATTTCTGAGCTACCACCGGCTAGAAAACTACGTTTCAGCCGATCAGAGAAACAAAACAGAAATCGATTACGAAGGTGATGCTTTCACGATCAAGTACGCTCGAGGCCAAATGCACATCACCAAGTCCAAGGCAAAGGAATATCACCTGCCTCAGATCATGTATGTGCCTGCCGAGCGAAACTTCATTTCCTATCTGAAGAATCCTGAGGAGCTACGGCTCTACTCCCCATCACTTACAGAGTTCCTAGCAGAATTTAACTACGCAAAGGAAAACATAAAAGGCTCCCTTTCTCTCCCGATCAACAATGCTGATCTCAAATACGATCTGCTCAAAAACACTTTGAGCATCAGTGAGTCCGCCTACACGCTGGAGTTGGCTGACGCCTCCAGCGGCTTCCAATCTGCCGTCCCCCTTCACTTGGTGAGTCAGTACCTGGCCAAACGCGTGTTTGAGCCCATAGCTCACCGACCGGACACGATGAGTTCCAAAGAGTTGGAGCGGTTCCGCAAAGAGACCTCAAAGCTTCTCACCGAGAATCTGACCATCGAACAGCAGCGTGCGTTGATATCTACGCTTTCCAAGCAATTCAACAAGACGGCTTTCATCAACATTGTCGAAGAGCCTGAGCAGAATCTCTACCCAACCTCACAATGGAGCGTTCTGCAAAGCCTTCTTGAGATTAGCAATCAAGGCGCTAACAACCAGTTAATACTGACGACCCACAGCCCTTATGTAGTGAATTACCTGACCATTGCAGTGCAAGGCAAACAGCTCTACGACAATATTCTGAAAAAAACTCGTGATGGTAGCCTGATCGCCAAGCTTGCCAATGTAATTCCCCTGCAAGTCTTGCTTGATGCAGATGATCTGGCTATCTACCAAGCCGATGAAAAGACAGGAAGCATTGCAAAGCTGCCAATGGCTGAAGGTATTCCTTCTGATAGCAATTATCTCAACGAGTCGCTTCGCGAAGGCAATGACATGTTTGATCGTCTCCTGGATATCGAGGAGGAACTGGAGGCGTGAATTTTCTCGATAGCGAGTGCCAGACAGGCCCCTTCGACGATCTAGAGTTTGGCCTTTGCGACGATCAACCCTCAGAAGTCGCTTACGTTGCTCTCAATCATCGAGAACAGTGGATCGCCACTGTAAAAAACCCGAGTCGAAAGCGTGTCACTTTTACAGCAATCGACAAGTGCGTCCTCAAAGACCACGAGGAGGCTGGTCGAGGACGCTGCGACTGCATGCTCACCACCGATGCTGCGATGTACCTCATAGAGCTAAAGGATTGGGGGCGAAGTAATTGGCAAAGCCACGCACTCGATCAACTAGAGTCGACTATCGAGTTTTTGCTTGCTACGCACGGTGAAGAGTTTCTGATCAACCACAGCCCCAAAAAAGCTCATGTATGTAACAGAAAAAAAGCGCCCTTCGTAGAAATTAATAATGTGCTGAAAAGGCGTTTTTCCAGGCACTACAACTTCCGCCTGGACATACAGACAACGGTCCAAATCGATTAAATCGATAAAGTGGCGGCGGTGAAAAAAATCAGCTAGTTTGCTTACGAATAATCTTCACAACCGAAACCGATCCACCGACTGCGCCAACTGCCCCGCCAGGCTCGACAGCTCATCCGTGGTATTCGCCGTCTGCCCGATCACCCGGCTATTGCCTTCGGACATCCCCGCAATCATCTCCACCTGATGGGCAATCTCGTTACTGGCCTGACTCTGTTCGCCAATGGTGCGGGTGATGTCGTTGACCAGTTGCGTGGTGCTCAATGTGGCCTCAAGGATCTCGCGAATCGCCCGTTCAACATCAGCTGTCACCGCCATGCCCTTGTCGACCTGCGCAACCCCGGCCTCCATGCTGCTGACCGCCTCGCGCGTGCTGTGCTGAATGCGCGCAACCATCGCGGCGATTTCCTGGGTTGAAGCGCTGGTACGGGCGGCAAGACTGCGCACTTCATCCGCCACCACCGCAAAACCCCTGCCCTGCTCGCCCGCCCGGGCAGCCTCGATGGCGGCGTTGAGTGCCAGCAGGTTGGTCTGGTCGGCGATGCTCTTGATCACCTGGATGATGTTGAAAATGGCTTCTGATTCCTGATCCAGCGTGCGGATCACCTGCGCCGACTGTTGCGCCGAACGGGCGATATCGTCCATGTCGCTGACCACTTGATGGATCACCTGCCCACCATTTTTGGCCAATGATTCGGCCTGATTGGCCATGCCCAGTGCGCGTTCGGCATGGCGGGTGATTTCCTCGATGCTCGCGGTCATCTCGCTCGCGGCGGCGGCCATGGTGCCGGCGGCGACGCTTTGCTGCTGGCTGCTGTCGGCGACCTGGTGGCAGCCATGGCTCAGTTGTTCGCTCATGCCGCTGACGCCGTGGGCGTTGCGCCGCACCACATCAATCATGTCGCGCAGATCGCGCTGCATGGTCGCCAGTGTGCGAATCAATACGCTGGCTTCGTCCTTGCCGGAGGGCTCGGCAATCGGTTCGCTGAGGTTGCCGTGGGCGATGCTCTCGGCAATACGACTGGCGGATCTGAGCGGCCCGAGGATGCTCGACATCACCCAGCGCCCTTGCGCCAGCAGCAACAGCAGGCTGACGATCAGCACCGCGCCAAGGGCGAGATTGGCATTGCGGATCGCCGTTTCCGTGCCCTGGCTGGTCTGCCGCGTATTGGTTTCAATCAATTCGCTTAACGCCGCCATCTGTTCTTCGAGCTGGCTGAACGCTGTGTTGAAGGTGCCCAGTTGTTGCTGCGCCGTTTCCGGGCTGTCCAGCGCCAGTCCGACAATCCGCTCGCCCGTGTCGATGTAAGTGTCGAGGCTCGGTTTGATCTGTTCCAGCGCCGAGCGCAACGTCGGGTTGACCGGCAATTTGAGATTGTCATCGAGCACTTCGCGAAAGTGTCCCGCGTGTTCATTGATCGAATCACGCACCTCGGTCGCCGAACTGGTGCTTTTGCCCAACCCCACCAGTAGCGCCGAATAGACATCGGCGCGCAGGGCGTCGTGCATCATGTCGGCTTCCATGTGATTGCGCAGCGCGCTCACGCTCACTGCGTTGTCGCTGACCGCCGACGCCATCCGCAGATTACCCACGTAGCTGACCAGACTCACTATCAAGGCTGTCAGCAGACTGGTAACAATCAGCAACACTAAACGCAGTTTGATCGACACCGTGAAATTCTCCCTGGGCACGCTGCAAAGCGCTTGTCAGACCTTGAGTTAAGCCTATTTGCGCCAATCTGCCGCGACGCAACGTGTCAGCGAATGTCCGGGCTGGCAGGCAACACCGGCAAAACTTTCGGATTGTGCACCGAGTCTCACATTACAATGCCGTCGGCAGCCTTCATCGCCCGTTAATGCGTACAGGCTATTGAGTCGGCCTTCTGAACACTCGTGCAGCAAAAAGGAACGCTTATGAAACGCGCACTATGGTTGGGTCTAGTCAGCACTCTGGCGATCGGCACCGCGCAAGCGGCAAGCGAAAAAGTCGCCATCAATCTGGTCAGCGCCGAGGGTGCGCCGCAGGCAATCGGGGCTGTCACCATCAGTGAGACACCGTATGGCTTGCTGTTCACGCCTGACCTCAAATCCCTGCCGGCCGGTGTGCATGGTTTTCATGTCCATGAAAACGGCAGCTGCGAGGCGGGCATGAAAGATGGCGTCAAAGGCGCCGCACTCGCGGCCGGTGGCCATTTCGACCCGCAGAAAACCGGCAAGCATCTGGGCCCTTACGCTGACGGGCATCTGGGCGACCTGCCGGCGGTCTACGTGACGGCTGACGGCGTCGCCAGTTATCCGGTGCTGGCGCCGCGCCTGAAGAAAATTGCCGAGATCAAAGGCCACGCGCTGATGATCCATGCCGGCGGTGATAACCATGCCGACATGCCCAAACCGCTGGGTGGCGGCGGCGACCGCATGGCCTGTGGCGTGATCTGAGCGCAACAAATCGGGCAACCCGCAATGGCGTTGCCCGACGCCATCCGATCATCGACACGGAACTACCACCCTCCGAGCCCCTCTCACATTATGTAGTACTTCCCTTTTGCTTCGCGCTTGTGGAGGAATACCGTCATGCGCAAGTTAGTGCTCGTTTCTTCTTTACTCTTATGCCTGCCGGTCGGTTCCGCACTGGCCCGTGTCGATGCGGGCGATGTCGCGACTTCGGCGGGTGTCTCCGCGTCGCTGTACTCGACCTTCAAGGATCACAAAATGGTGATTCCGGCCCGTGACGACCTGTCTGCATTTGTCGCCAGTGGCGGGGCCATTCGTGGGGTTTATCTTGAGTCGGTGCTGCAACAGGTTCGTCAGGACAATCCCGGCATCAATGCCAGCGATGAAGACCTGGCCAATGCGATTCTGGTGCATTACGAGGGGCTGAATCAGTAAGCCGAGAGGAACGCGGCCGCCGATGGATGGCAGCTCAAGGCTGATAGGCAAAACTGTCCGACGGCCTCTATGATGGAGGCCATGACGACTTCCGCGCCCCTGCGCTCACCCTGCCCGCCCGGCGCCTGCATTTGCGGGCGCGACCCGTTGCTGGAGATGCCCGGCGCGGATTTGCGCATCCTGCGCCTGACCCGCGAGGAAGAGAAACGCTTGCTCGCGCGCCTGGAAACGCTCAAGGACCTGGCTGACCTCAGACATCTGCAACAGCGCATGTATGAGCAACTGGGCATTCGCGTTGATGTCGCACCCGGTTTCAATGAAGTGCGCACGATGCGCGGCATTGCCATACAGATCGATGAGTTGCCCGGCCTGTGCCGCAAGACACGCCAGGCCATTCCGGCGGCGATTCGCCGAGGTCTGGAAAATCACCCGCAAATCGCCTTCGAATTGCTCAACGCGCACGACTTGCTGCGCGACACCTGATCACTTTTTCATGCCGACCCGTTTGCGCATCTCCGCGGTGATGCTCTGACGGGTTTTCTTCATGTCCGCCCACGGCTCATCGCCGACCGCCGCCAGCCGCTCATGGACGTTGTGCACGTTCCACTGATTGCCGCCCTTGATCTCGGCCACCTCTTCGCGAAACAGCGGCACGGACACCGGCAGGCCTTCGCGAGTACGCGCGGCATAAGCGCAAATGGTTGTCGCTCCAAGGCCGTTGCGCAGGTAATCGATGAAGATTCGCCCCACACGATTTTTTGGCCCGGACACCGCCGAAAACCGATCCGGCAACAGTTTGGCCATATGACTGACAATGGCGTGGCTGAAGTCTTTAACCTCGTCCCAACCGAGTTTGCGGGTCAGCGGAACCACCAGGTGGATGCCCTTGCCGCCACTGGTCTTGAGAAAGGCTTTGAGCCCCAGTTCATCCAGCACCGTTAGCGTCAGCGCAGTGGCCTCGACCATACTTTTCCATGGCAGCGCCGGGTCCGGATCGAGGTCGAGAACGAAGCGATCGGGCGTCTCCAGATCAACCGTGGTGGCATTCCAGGTGTGCAGTTCGACGGTGCTCATCTGCACCGCGCCGATCAGCGCTTCGGCGTTGTTGATCAGCATCACCGGTTGGCCGGTAACATCTTTGTCCGGCGTGGTAATGCCGGGGATCGCCAGGCGCTCGGCATTCTTCTGGAAGAACAATTCGCCAGCGATGCCATCCGGCGCCCGCACCAGCGCCACCGGGCGATCCTTGAGTTGCGGCAGGATCCATTCGGCAACGCTGGCGTAATACTCGGCCAGTTGCATTTTGGTGGTACCGCTGACGGCGTCGATCACCCGGTCCGGGTGGGTGATGCGCACTTTGCCGTTGGCCAGGCCGAGTTGCGATGGCGCGGTTTCGGCTGTCGGCGGCTTGCTGGCGGCGGCTTTTTTCGCCGGTTTCTTTGCGGCGCTCTTCTTTTGGGGAGTCTTCACGGGCTTCGCTCGCTCCTCGCTGATGTCCTTGGCCGGTTTGTCATCGCGCAAACCATGGAACACGGCGTGGCGCACCGAACCGTCCTTGGTCATTTCAGCGAACGCCACCTCTGCCAGCAACTTCGGTTTGAGCCAATGCACGCCTTTGGCTTCAAAGCCGCTTGGCGGATTGACCATCGCGGCCTGCTTCGCCTGCAACGGTTTGAGCCGGGCGAGGATGCTTTTCAGCGTGGTTTCATTGAACCCGGTGCCGACCTTGCCGGCGTAGCGCAATTCGCCACTGTCGCGATCATGCAGGCCCAGCAGCAATGCACCGAAGGCGCTGCGCGAGCCTTTGGGATCGGTATAGCCGACGATCACGAATTCCTGACGGTGTTTGCACTTGAGCTTGATCCAGTCGCCGCTGCGCCGCGATACATAAGCCGAGCCTAGACGCTTGCCGATCAGGCCCTCCATCTGCATCTGGCAGGCACTGTTGAGCAACGCCTCCGGGGTTTCATCGAAGGCTTCGGAGAAGCGCAACAACGGTTGCTCATGCGCGCCGAGCACCGTGGCCAGTGCCGCGCGGCGCTCCTCCACCGGCACTTCGCGCAGATCGACACCGTTGAGGTACGGCAAGTCGAACAGGTAGTAGAGGATGTCAGTGCCTTTACCGGAATCGAAGGCGTTTTGCAGGGCCTGAAAGTCCGGCACGCCGTGTTCATTGGCGACCACCATTTCACCGTCGAGCCAGGCCGATTCCAGGCCCAGTGCGGCCAGCGCTTCGGCCTGTTTCGGTAACTTGTGCGTCCAGTCGTGACCATTGCGGGTGAACAGTTGCACCTGACCATGATCGATCCGCGCCATGATCCGGTAGCCGTCGAACTTGATCTCGTAGCTCCACTCCCCTTGCGGTGCGCTGTCCACCAGCGTCGCCAGTTGCGGCTTGAGCTGCGCCGGGATTTTCGCCTTGTGTGCGCCCGCAAGCTTGCCCGACGCCGCCTTGCGAGACTTGGGCCGCGTCTTCTCCTGCCTGGCCACCAGCTTGGGTTTATCGACCAGAGTGCGTTCGCTCAGCACGCTGTCCGGCTCGGCGACCAACACGTCGTAATCATCCTGCGGGCGGGCGGCATTGTCTTGATGCTTGATCAGAAACCAGTTTTCCTTTTTGCCCGGCATGTGCGTGCGCACCAGGTTCCAGACCCCGGCGAGTTTTTCGCCCTGAAGCTCGAATTTGAGCTTGCCCTTAGCGTACGCCTGCTGCGGATCCTCCAGCGGAATCCACACGCCGCGATCCCACACGATCACATCACCGGCGCCGTAATGCCCCTCGGGAATACTGCCTTCGAACGTCGCGTAGTCCAGCGGATGGTCTTCGACATGCACCGCCAGACGCTTGACCTTGGGGTCGAGCGACGGCCCCTTCGGCACCGCCCAGCTTTTCAGCGCCCCATCGAGTTCCAGGCGAAAGTCGTAATGCAGGTGCGAGGCGTCATGTTTCTGGATGCAGAACTGCAGAGCGTGTTCCGCAGCAGTCTTCTTGCCCGAACGCTTGACGGCGGCCGGCTCCGACGTCGCCGAGAAATCGCGCATGCGGTTGTAGTCGTCGAGGTTCCTGCTCATAGCGCACCTGCCTGGTTTCAGCCTGTCCGAGTCACGGTCAATACCACCGCAGCGATTCGGTCGACCCGTTGATAACCGGGATTGAGCAGCTCTTCACCGAACACATCAGGATCGATTTCCCGGTACGTCCAGCCGAACCGCGCTTGATCCAGCCGCGGCAGCACCGTGTCGAGAAACGGATCGCGGCCATCTACCATCGCCACCCCGGTGTAGAGCAGCAACGAGCCGCCGGGGGTCAGCCGGTTGAGTGCCTGCTCGACGATGCGCAGCGACAGGCCTGCGCCCAGCGTGCCGCCGCCATGGCGGTAAGCACGCTCCGCCGGGTCGGCCATGTACGGTGGATTGGCGACAATCAGATCGAATTCGCCGTCGACCCCTTGCAGCAGGTCACTGGCGTGCGCCTCGACGCTGGCAACGTCTGCCAGTGCCGCGTTGATTTTGGTCAGGCGCAGCGCGGCGGGGTTGATATCCAGCGCCAGCACTTGCGCTTCGCGGCGGGCGCGACCGATCAGAATCGCGCCGACACCCGCACCGCAGCCGATGTCCACGGCGCGGTGGATCGGCGCGAAATTCTGTTGCAAGTGAGCGTGAATCACTTGCGCGAATCGATAGGTATCCGGGCCGAAAAACACCGAGTCGGCCGCGTCGGTGGGAAACGCCGAATGGACAAACAGCAGATCATCCAGGCTCGACCAGCGCACACGACTTTTCAGATGGCCTTCGTAGGTATCGATGACTTGAGCTTCCTGTAACTGCCGTTGCTCGTCAGCAGACAACAGTCCCGGTTCGAAGGGGCGCGACCAACCAAAGACATCGCGCAGGGAGTCAGCAAACTGGCCCTCGTCGCGCTGGTTGACACGCTGATGGGTCAGCGGTGTCGGCGTGATGAAACGGTAACCATCAGCCTGCAAACGCCGCCCCAAATGCAGCAGGGCGAGATCGTGGGTGGACAGTTGTTCTTCCTGATTCATTGAGGATGTCCTTATGGCAAACGAGATTTCAGTTCGATGAACCGGCGGGTGGCGAGCAGTCCGGCAGGATGCGCGTGCCGTGCCGGCGCAAGCCAAGGGATCAGGATCGCCATTTGTGCGTGGCCGTCCTGCCCATGCAGCGCCTCGTTGAGTTGCTGTACATCGGGATCCTGTTCGGGCACCTCGATGGGTGCATTGACCGGCGCGTGTCGACGCAACGCCGCGGCTTTTTTCGCAGGTTTCCAGTCGCCGGCAATCCAGTCGTGTACCAGTTGTTTTTCGAAGGCACTGAACACGCCGAACATCGCCGCGCCGTCGCCATCGATCAACTGCCAGAAACGGCTGTTCTGGGGGTCTTCGTGGCGCTTGATCCAGCCTTTATCCTGCAGTGCTTGCAGGAAACCGGGCAGATGCTGCGGCTCGGCCAGCCACTGGTTGACGGTTTTGCCTTCAAAGCGGCAATAGTCCGAGTGCATGTGCTGGGCGAACGGGCACTTGCGTTCGAGCATCGCGAGCAATTCGCTGTGCAGATCGAACCCTTCGATGATCGCGCGGCTGCCCAGCCCCAGATCATTGAGTCGATAACCCAGCGATACCCTGCGCAGAAAATCGGCGCGATCAGCCTCAAGCGGCAACAGATCCAGCACCGCTTGCACGGCTTTTTGCGCATGGCCGGTGCTGGCGTTGTCGATGGTCACATGCAGGGTGAAATAGTAAGGATCGATGCCCAGCTCACTGAGTTCGTAACTGCTGATCAGCAAGTGCAAAGGCAATTGCTCATAGCCGAGGTTGTAGCCAATCACCTCCGGCAAAAACTCATCGCCGCAGACACCAAGCGCCAATTGCAAAGCCCCTTGCAGGTAACGTTCATCGTCGAGGGGGCTGGCGTTTTCCAGATCGTGTTCAGCGAGCAGTTTGCGGTAGATCACCACATGGTTTTGCGCCGGATTGCCCTCGCCGAGTTCTTCCAGATAGGTGCAGAGCAAGCCGCTGAAACGCGGGTCGCGCCAATGCTGCAACAAGCCATATAACCAGGCGCCGTCAACCCGCTTGGTCGGCGCCACCGCTTGCAAGAAGTACAGCGCATGAGCCTTGCTGCTGAAGAATTGCCGTGGCCCGCCGGCCTTGCGTTGTTGCAGGTAATCGGCGTATTGCCGGGCAACATCGGCACAATGCGCAGCGACCCAGGCGTACCAGGTGGATGGATCTTCTGGCAGCTCCTCGGGCAACTCTGCAGCACATTTCAGCTGTTCAGTCAGGAATGCGCGCGCGAGGGCGTGTGGGTTGTCTTCGCGCAGCAGCGCTTGATAAATGCCACGGATATTTCCGGCAGGATCTATCGCTTGTGGTTGGGCAGGCGCAGCTTGCAGGCGTGTCAGGACAGTCATGGCAATGTTCTCGGTCGGTTTGGCAGGACGCTGTTTCGTACGTCTCTACAGAAGCAGAGAGGCGCTGCGTGCCAAAAATTCAATCGACGTGAAAATTGCCCGGACAGACGGCGAGCCTCCGCCCCTGGAGTTACGGACGAAGGCTGAGATCATCGGTACAGGGTTAAGCCGTGCCTTTGGCCTGCTGCTCCAGATGCACCTGCAATTGCGGATCAATCTGCAACGCCGCCGCCAGTTCATCCAGATAATTGCGTTCGGCGTCTTGTTGGTCGTCCACCAGCATCACGCTGGCCAGGTACATTTCGGCGGCCACTGCCGGGTCGTTGTTGGCGGATTTTGCGACCTCGTAGGGGTCGAGGGGTTTGGCGACTTCGGCGTCCAGCCACTGCTGCAATTGCGGATCATCGGTGTGTTTGCCGATTTCGCTGCTGATCAGGTGCTTTTCTGTCTCGTCAATGCGGCCATCTGCCTTGGCGGCCGCGATCAATGCGCGCAGCACGGCGTGGCTGTGTTCTTCGATTTCCGGGCCGGCGAGCAGATTGGCCGTTTGCGGTGTTTGCTGCGGTGCCGCGCTGGCCTGGCTGCGTTGCCAGGCCTGATACGCCTGGTACGCCATCATGCCCAGCGACGCCAGCGCCGCATAATTGGTCCCGCCAGAACGACTTTGCGTGCCACCACCGCCAAGCGCGCCACCCAAGCCGCCAGCACCGCCGCCGAGCAGCCCACCGAGCAGACCGCCCAGTCCGCCAAGCCCACCCGCAGGAGAGCCACCGCGAGTGCCAGTGGAATCGGCACCACCGAGCAAACCGCCCAGCAATCCACCGAGACCACCCAGACCGCCACCGGCCGAGGCGCCACTTTGTTGTCCTGCCGAGGCTTGGCCCCGCAGCAGTTGTTCAAGCAAATCGCTGGTGTTCATGACGTCATCCTCAGGCATTGGCATTGACTGCGTCTGGCAACGATAGACCGCTGCGGCCATTGCGCCAGCACCGTTTGGCTGAGGCCGATAAAGCCTGCCGATTTCGCCTGCGTATTTTTTCCGAGGCCAGCTAAGATTCAAGGAGGGTGAACCTTATCCCGGCCAAACCGGTCGATAGCTGCAACCCGACCCGGTTCGCCGGCATCCTTGCAACTCAAGGGTGATAACCGGCTAGCTTCACTTTCTGGAGAACGCCCCCGTGATATCAACCGTCCACATTGCCAGGCTCAAGGCCTGGGGCGCCCATGGTTTTACCGCGACCGGCGTGGTCACGGCGTTTCTGGCCACCCTCGCCCTGCTGGAAAACCAGCCCGTCCATTGCCTGATGTGGCTGGGTGTGGCGCTGATCGTCGATGGCCTCGACGGCGCACTGGCGCGCAAGGTCAATGTGCAATCGGTGCTACCGAGTTTCGACGGTTCGATCCTCGATCTGGTGATCGATTACCTGACCTACGTGTTCATTCCGGCACTGTTCATCTATCGCTACATTCCGCTACCCGACTACACGCTGTTGCTGACGGTGTCGCTGATTCTGGTGTCATCGCTGTTCTGCTTCTGCAACGTCAACATGAAGAGCAAGGACAACTACTTTGTCGGTTTTCCGGCCGCGTGGAACGTGGTTGCGTTGTGTCTTTACATCATCGGACCAGGGCCGTGGATTACCTTTCTGACGGTGATTGGTCTGGCGTTGCTGACGGTGACGCGGATGAAGTTCCTGCACCCTTTCCGCGTGCGCCGGTTCATGCCGATCAATATTGCCGTGACGGCGATCTGGTTACTGTGCAGCCTGTCGCTGGTGCTCAATCACCCGGTAATCAACCCGATGGTGATGGGTTTGTGGTTGCTGATGTCGGCGTACTTCCTGGGGATCTGCATCTGGCGTACGGCGCTGGAGTGGTTTGATCGCTCGCAGGTGAAGTAGTCCCCAGATACAACACATTCCCCCTGTGGGAGCGGGCTTGCTCGCGAATGCGCAGGTTCAGTCGACTTATTCAGTGACTGGCAGTCCGTATTCGCGAGCAAGCCCGCTCCCACAGGGAGATGTTGTTAATCTGGACTAGCGCTTGGTAATCACCACCTCCAGATACTCACTGGGCACCACCAGCGAGTCCTGCCCCGCCCGGTTCGACCGGTTCAGCAAGTCCGCCAGATCACTTTCCAGCGCCTGACCGCTTTCCGGCGGCAGCGCTGCGAAGGCCTTGTGCACCGGCCCGTACCAATGGCGGAAGATATCAATGAAATGCGCCGCCGAGCGGTAGCGGAAGTTGAAGCTGCGGCGAGTCACCTGCACGACAAAATCCTTATCCTTGAAGTGCTCATGCAACCACACTTCCGTGCCCCAGTTTGAGGGCGGTTGCGCAATGGCTGGCGGCGGCAGATGCCGGCCAAGGGTCTTGAACATCTGGCCGACGAAGCCTTCCGGCGTCCAGTTGGCCAGACCGATCCGCCCCCCGCGTCGGCAAACCCGCCCCAGTTCGGCGGCAGCGGTGGCTTGATCCGGGGCGAACATCACCCCGAACGTCGACAACACCGCAGCAAAACTGCCGTCGGCAAACGGCAACGCTTCGGCGTCGGCGACCTGAAAAGTCACGTCCAGATGCTCGGCCCGCGCGCGGTCCTGGCCACGCTCAAGCAGCGCCGCGACGTAATCGGTGGAAGTGACCAGACAACCGCGCCGTGCCGCCGCCAGCGTCGCGTTACCGTTGCCGGCCGCAACGTCCAGCACTTGCTCATCACAGCGCAGGTCGCAGGCTTCGGCGAGGTTCTCGCCGACAATCTGCAGCGTCGTGCCGATCAAGGCATAGTCGCCACTGGCCCAGGCGACTTTCTGGCGTTCTTTCAAAGCGCTCAGATCAATTGGGGGACTCATCGATGGGTGCTCCGCAACCGGTGGCCGACAATAACCCTGTTCGCTCACTATCGCGCCGAGGCTGCCCGACGTCCTTGCCGGTCGTCTGCCAGGCCGGCAAAACAGTGATCTGGCCGATGAGTGGAAGGGTTTTGTAAAGCGCGCGAAACACTGAGAAGTTGCCAACCCCTGTGCTGATCGGCTTCTATGCGGGCGAACGTCACGAATGGAATCCGCCAATGTCTATCCGCCTCGAATGGCTGAGTCAGTGCATGCAGCACAGCGACACCTATGCCGCCTGGATCCATCAGCAATTTGATTACGAATATGCCCATCAGCCCTTGAGCGAGTGGCAGCGTGAATTTGCCGAGGGCCAAAGCAATGGCGACTGGTCTTGTCTGGTTGCGCTGGACGGTGAACGGCTGGTGGGCGGCGCGGCGCTGGCCCGCGACGATCTTGCTCAGCGCCCCGATCTTGGCCCTTGGCTGGCCTGTGTATTCGTCGATCCCGCCGCTCGCGGGCAAGGTCTGGCGGAGCAGTTGATCGAAGGGATTTGTCGGGAGGCAACACAACGCGGTCTGCCACGTCTTTATCTGCATACGCAGACCAAACAGGCGTACTACGCCAAGCGCGGCTGGCAAGTCATGGAGCGTTTTCGCGCCTGGGACAACGACCAATGGCTCATGGTGCGTGACCTCTGAGCCATTGAATTCAACGATCAGGCTGCAGGCACTTTGGCCTCTTGCAGCAGTTGTTGAATCATTTGCTCCTGCGCCGCGTAACTGCCTTCGCCGAAGTGGCTGTAACGCAGCTGGCCTTTGGCGTCGATGAGGTAATGCGCCGGCCAGTACTGATTATCGAAATTGCGCCAGATCGCATAGTCGTTGTCGATGGCTACCGGGTAGGTGATGCCGAGTTTCTTCACCTGATCCTTGACGTTGTCGATGATCCGCTCGTAGCCGTATTCCGGGGTGTGAACGCCGATCACCACCAGACCATCCTTTTCATACTTCTTCGCCCAGTCTTTGACATACGGCAGGGTGTGCTGGCAGTTGATGCAGTCGTAGGTCCAGAAATCCACCAGCACCACTTTGCCGTGCAGTGACTCGGCGCTCAGTTCCGATGAATTCAGCCATTGCACCGCACCCGCCAGAGACGGCATCGCGCCTTTGCTGTCATCCATCATCGACTCCGCACGAACCTTGCTGACAACGTAGTCGACCACTTTCGGCACGCTTTCCAGCACGCTTTTTTCGAGGCTGGCGACGCCTTCGGAAGACGTGCCGGCCAGTAGCGTTTTATCGGCACCGGTAGAAATCACCGCCGCCGTAGCGAGCACCGCAACACCGGCACCCCGGCGCAACCAACCGGTGAACGGGATCGATGGTTTCAAGCGGTTGACCAGCCCACGACCGGCGAAAATCAGCGTCCCCAGCGACAAGGCACTGCCCGCGCCGTACGCCAGCAATAACAGGCTGGTCTGTGCATTGGCGCCCTGCAGCATCGCACCGGTGAGGATCACGCCAAGGATCGGCCCGGCGCACGGAGCCCACAACAGACCGGTGGCGACACCCAGCATGATCGACCCCGTCGGGCCGGCCTTCTTGCGCGTCCCTGGGTCGAGACGGTTGCCGAGCATGACAAACGGCCGCGTCAGCCAATCTCCAACGCGCGCAGAAATCAGCGACAGGGCGAACAACACCATCACGATCAGCGCAATGTGGCGGCCGCTGTTACTGGCTTGAATCACCCATTCGCTGCTCACCACGGCCAGGCTGGCAACCAAGGCAAAGGTCAGGGCCATGCCGCCGAGGGTCAGCAGGATCGAGGCACGGCTGCGATTCGCCCCGGCAAACAGAAACGGCACCACCGGCAGGATGCAGGGGCTGAGGAGGGTCAAGAGACCACCGAGGAAAGCGATGAGATACATGAAGATCACCCTTTACGAATGTGAACCCAGAACCTTTGTGGCGATGGACTCAAGCGCTCTGGCTTTGCAGCCACTGCCCCTGCGGTGTGCGACTGGCGCCGTTTTCGGCAACCATTTGTCCTTGTGGCGTGCGGCTGGAACCGTCGGCCGCGATCAAGGCATCGGTGCCCTGTTTGGTCAGCGGCGTCAGTTGCAAGCAAGTGCCACCGGGGCAGCTATGCTGTTCAACCGCCGCATTGGCATGGGCGGCTGCACTTGCGAAAGCGAAAGCAACAACAGTCAAAAAGCGCGATACGTTGTTCATGGTGAGGCTCCTGAAAGGGTTGATGACTCAGTTTTCGCCGAGGCAGTTATCCGCAAACTTTTGGTAATCCAGCGCTTGGGTTTTGGCCGCCGAATCCAGGTAGGTCATGCGAGCCTCGACAATGCCGCAGTTCACCGAGGTGTCCTCTTTCATCGAGAGGACTTTCTGGATGTCCAGGTGCGTACCGTAGGTGTAGGTTTGCGGGGTGACATCGGCCGCTTCGGCGCGGGCCGACAGGGTGCAGATGTTCACGGCGGCGAACAGGCAGGCGGCGATCACGGATTTAGTATTCATGGCATATTCCTCAAGGCTTCAATGAGTCAATCGTTGGTTGAGCCGAGGCGGTGTGGGCAGGCCTCGATGGGGCCTATTTAAGGCTTGCGAGGTATCGCCCATGTGTCAGGAAATGGCCGCTATCGATCGCTGTGTATCTGTGCCCGGCGCAGATACACAGCGATACAAAACCCTGGAAAATTCACCTTTTTGCTTCGCTGTGTATCGCACGTGGTGCCGGATACACTGCAATACAAAGCCAGGCAGGCGAGCCGGCACAGGCTCGATAGACTGCAACCCATCCCCCCTTGATAGAGGTTTGCCCCCATGGAGCATGTCGATCACATTCTCATCGTCGACGACGACCGCGAGATCCGCGAACTGGTCGGCAATTACCTGAAGAAAAACGGCCTGCGCACCACCGTGGTCGCCGATGGCCGGCAAATGCGCAGCTTCCTCGACGCCAACACCGTTGACCTGATCGTGCTCGACATCATGATGCCGGGCGACGACGGCCTGCAGTTATGCCGCGAGTTGCGTGTGGGCAAACACAAAGCCACGCCGGTGCTGATGCTGACCGCGCGCAACGATGAAACCGATCGCATCATTGGCCTGGAAATGGGCGCCGATGATTACCTGACCAAGCCCTTCGCCGCCCGTGAGCTGCTGGCGCGGATCAACGCCGTGCTGCGACGCACACGGATGCTGCCGCCGAATCTGGTGGTCACCGAGGCCGGGCGCTTGCTGGCGTTCGGTCGTTGGCAACTGGACACCTCGGCTCGCCATCTGCTGGACAAGGACGGCACGATGGTCGCCCTCAGTGGCGCCGAATACCGTTTGCTGCGCGTATTCCTCGATCACCCGCAGCGGGTGCTCAGCCGCGATCAACTGCTCAATCTGACCCAAGGGCGCGACGCTGACCTGTTCGACCGCTCCATCGATTTGCTGGTCAGCCGCCTGCGCCAGCGTCTGCTCGACGATGCACGCGAGCCGGCCTGTATCAAAACCGTGCGTAGCGAAGGCTATGTATTTTCATTGCCGGTGGAGATCCTCGGGGCGTCGGCATGAGCGGCACCCTGCACTGGCCGCGCACGCTGGCCTCACGGTTGTCGCTGATCTTCCTGATCGGGCTGATCCTCGCCCAGGCGCTGTCATTCGGTGCGCAGTATTACGAGCGCTACCAAAGCGCCAAAAGCACCATGCTCAACAACCTCGAAACCGACGTCTCGACCTCGATTGCCATTCTCGACCGCTTGCCCGCCGCAGAACGGCCCGCCTGGATCGAACGGCTGACCCGGGCGCATTACACCTATTTGTTGAGCGCGGGCCAGGCGGGGCCGGAGTTGGGCTCGGCTGATGTGCCGGTTGCCGTCACCTCGATCACAGCGGCCATCGGCGACGAATACCCGCTGACCTTCACCGATATCCCCGGGCCGCAACGGCACTTTCAGGCGCATTTGCGCCTGCGCGACGGCAGCCCGCTGACCATCGATGTGCGTCCGGCCATGCCGCCGCTATCGCCCTGGCTGCCGGCGGTGCTGCTCGGGCAACTGGCGCTGTTGATCGCCTGCACCTGGCTGGCCGTGCGCATCGCCCTCCGTCCCCTCGCCCGCCTCGCCAACGCCGTGGAAAGCCTCGACCCCAACGCCCACCTGGTCAATCTGGACGAGCGCGGCCCGACCGAAGTGGTTCACGCGGCGCGCGCCTTCAATGCGATGCAGGCGCGCATCGCCGCGTATCTGAAGGAACGCATGCAACTGCTCGCGGCGATTTCCCATGACCTGCAAACGCCGATCACCCGGATGAAATTGCGTGCGGAGTTCATGGACGACTCGGTCGAGAAAGACAAACTGTGCAATGACCTCGGTGAGATAGAGCATTTGGTGCGTGAAGGCGTGGCGTACGCTCGCAGTATCCACGGCTCGACCGAGGAAAGTCGGCGCATCGATCTCGATTCGTTCCTCGACAGCCTGGTGTTCGACTATCAGGACATGGGCAAGGATGTGCAGCTTCACGGCAAAAGCCATGCGGTGATCGACACCCGCCCGCAAGCCTTGCGCCGGGTGCTGGTGAACCTCACCGATAACGCGCTGAAATTTGCCGGTGCCGCCGAGCTGCGGATCGAGACAGCGGCGAACGGACTGTCGGTAAAAATTCTCGATCGTGGCCCGGGGATCGCCGAAGAGGAACTGGCGCAGGTCATGCAACCGTTCTACCGCGTGGAAAACTCGCGCAACCGCGACACCGGCGGCACGGGCCTCGGGCTGGCCATCGCCCAGCAACTGGCGGCGGCCCTGGGTGGCTCACTGACCCTGAGCAATCGCGAGGGGGGCGGGCTTTGTGCGCAACTGCGGCTTGAGCGGCAGGTTTGAGTCAGTGGAAGGCTACGTCAAGTGGGAGTATCTGGAGCGTTGGAATAACCAGCTCGGTGTTTATACCTGTCAACTTTGACAGGTTCGCCCCTCGTCATTGATCTCTAAGATGGGTTTTCCAATGCCCACTCGGAATCGAAATCATGACGACAACATCGCAATACACCACGGGAATAATGACCGCTACCGTCAGCGGGTCCGAATCAGCAACATTCAAAACGACGACAGACTTGCTGATCACAAAAGCACCAGAACTCCTGCATATCTCCGCCCATGCCCAAGGCACCGGCATGAGCGTGGTGTTTAGTATTGACCCTCGACAACTTCCGGGCACGGGTGAAGAGACGACCTTTTTACTGAGTAGCGAAATGGGTGAAAACCAGGCCGGCGCTGCATTTATAAAAGACCCCTGGATGCTTCCGGCAAAACAAGGCGCGTTGACCATTCGCTACGTTGAGTCTGAGAAAAGACTTATCGGGACTTTTAAATTCAGCACCGTCGGCTCGGGCGTGAGCTTCGAGTTGACTGAGGGTGCATTCGATCTGGTCGGCGTTCTTGAGTCAGGGGTTAATCGCGTTCAGACATTCACCGCCGACCTTAAAGATATCCCTGCCACGAAGTTTGAGGCTGAGACCATTTCAGTTACATACAAAGAACAAATGTTGTCTATCACGGCGAATCAAGTTGTTCACGAAGATGGAGCGGACTCTTACTACCACCGCATTATGTTGTTTATCCCCGACGGGATCGGGAAAGGCATTCACACATTCAAACCGGCCGACTACACAGGCCTTCGCGCATCGTATGTGCGCGGCGGGGACATTTTTATTACCTGGGAGGGTCAGCTGGAGCTGATTGAGGCCCCTTCCGAGCATCGAGTGGTCGCCAAACTATGGTTCAAGGCAAAAGTTGATCAGCAAGATGAGCACGTAATGACACTGCTCAACGGAATCATCGACTATTCGGCCTGACCGCCTGGCTTCAGACTCATCTTCGCAAGCCCTGCACAACCGCTGGCAGCCAGCATTCGCCAGCAGGTTGATTTCATCGACCTGACACCCCGCGTAAAAAACAGCATGGCTCAGTTACCGCGCTAGACTCTGTTATTACCCAGTCGAGGGGGCCGCAGGACGCAGCGAACGCCCTGCCTGTATCCCCGACCACCGCCCGGTGGCGCATGCCTCGACCCTCAACGCCGCCGGACTGTGATCCTGTTTCAGGAGCACGCATGATGGACGAGGCCCGACTCAACGAATTCATGGGCAAACTGGTCAACGACATGGGCGGCGCGGCGATGCTGGCCAATGTCATCGTCGGTGAAGAGCTCGGGTTGTACCGGGCGATGGCCGACAGTCAGCCGATCAGCCCCGAAGCCCTCGCGGCGAAAACCACCTGCAACCCGCGTCTGGTGTGCGAATGGCTCAGCGCCCACGCGGCGTCCGGCTACATGGAGCACCACGACGGCCAGTTCCGCCTGCCGGAAGAACAGGCGCTGGCGCTGGCCGTTGAGGACTCGCCGGTGTACGTCGCCGGCGGTCTCGGCGTGGTGGCGTCGTTTTTCCACGACAAGGACAAACTGGTCAAAGCCATGCGCGGCAATGGCGCCCTGCCTTGGGGCGATCATCATCCGTGCATGTTCACCGGCACCGAACGGTTCTTCCGCCCTGGCTACAAAGGCCATCTGATCGCCGAATGGCTACCGGCGCTGGAGGGCGTGGTGACCAAACTGGAGAGCGGCGCCAACGTCGCCGACGTCGGCTGCGGCCACGGCGCCTCGACGGTGATCATGGCTCAGGCGTTCCCCAATTCGCGCTTCAGCGGTTTCGATTACCACGCGCCATCCATCACCGTTGCGACCCAACGCGCCGAGGAAGGCGGGGTCAGCAGCCGGGCGAAATTCTTCCAGGGCTCGGCGAAAAACTACCCTGGCGACGATTACGACCTGATCTGTTATTTCGATTGTCTGCACGACATGGGTGACCCGGTCGGCGCGGCTCGCCACGCCTACAACTCGCTAAAGGACGACGGCACGGTGTTGCTGGTCGAGCCATTCGCCAACGATACGCTGGATGACAACATCAACCCGGTCGGGCGGCTGTTTTATGCGGCGTCGACGTTCATTTGCACACCCAACTCACTCTCTCAGGAAGTCGGCCTCGGCCTCGGCGCACAGGCCGGTGAAATGCGTTTGCGCAAAGTGTTCAGCGAGGCGGGTTTCAAACACTTCCGACGCGCCACGCAAACACCGTTCAACCTGATTCTGGAGGCGCGCAAGTAAGTCACGCGGATCGCGTGCTAACCTGCTGGCACCGTCCTCCCCGGAGCGCTGACCATGCTCGACAGCCCGATCCGCGAACACCTCGACACGCTGCAACAGGCGATGGCCGATGGTGACTTTCTGGTACTGACCGGCGCCGGCATCAGCACGCCATCAGGCATCCCTGATTACCGCGACAGCGACGGTGTGCGCCGTGGGCGGCAACCGATGATGTATCAGGAATTCCTCGCAGCTCCCGAATCACGCCGCCGCTATTGGGCGCGGGCGATGCTGGGTTGGCCACGGGTGCGTCAGGCCCGACCGAATGCGGCGCACGAGGCGCTGGCCAGTTTGCAGAGTCATGGGCGGATCAGCGCGTTGATCACGCAAAACGTCGACACTTTGCACGATCAGGCCGGCAGTCACGACGTGATCGAATTGCATGGCAGTTTGCATCGCGTGCTGTGCCTGGATTGTGGCCAGCGCAGCGAACGGGATGCGATTCAGCGCTTGATGGAACTGCACAACCCGTATCTGGCGGGCGTCGATGCGGTGCAGGCGCCGGATGGCGATACCTTGCTCGACCCGGCATTCGAGGCGCGGTTTCAGGTACCGCACTGCCCGCATTGCGACGGTGAACGGATGAAGCCGGACGTGGTGTTTTTCGGCGAAAACGTCGCGCAGCCCACGGCGGCCCGCGCCATGGCAGCGGCGCAGAATGCCGCGGGGATGCTGGTGGTGGGGTCGTCGTTGATGGCGTATTCGGCGTTTCGTCTGTGCCGGGTGATCGCCGATCGTGGCAAGCCGTTGATCGCGATCAATCTGGGCAAGACCCGGGCGGATGATTTGCTGGATTTGAAGATTGAAGGGGCGTGCGAACAGCTTCTGCCGCTGCTGACACAACGCCTGACCTCCTGAATATTCAATGTTCGGTTTTAAGAATATCGAACAACGCCTGCGCCGCTGCCGACAACTCATTCCCCGGCTCGGTCAGCACGCCAATCGCCCGCTCCACCGAGTCATTCAGCGTCAGGCAATGCGCCCCCAATTCCTGCATTTGTTCGGCACATAGCGCTGGCACCGCGCTCACCCCCAACCCACTGGCGACCATTCGCCCGACCGTCGCCAACTGATGGCTCTCGAACTCCACCGGCAGCTTCATGCCTCGGGCCTGCAAGTGTTCTTCGAGCATCACCCGCACCGTCGATGGTCGCTGCAAGGTGATGAACGGTTCCTGCAACAAGGTTTGCCAATCTACTTCGGCACGATCCGCCAGCGGCGAATCCTGCGGCACCACCGCGACAAAACGATCCATATAAAGCGGCGTGAACGTCATCGAGGTGTTCTGCATCGGTTCGAACGCCACGCCCAACTCCACTTGTCGGTCGCGAACCATCTCCAGCACTTGCTCGTTGATCACGTCATTGACCGTCACGTTGACGTTTGGATACCGCGCGCGAAAGGTCTTGAGAATCGGCGGCAGCAAATTACCGGCAAACGACGGCATCGCCGCCAGCGTCACCCGCCCACGCTGTAGGCTGAAGCGCTGGCGCATTTCGTCTTCGGCGTTGTCCCAGTCGGCGATCAGGCGCCTGGCCAGTGGCAGCAGCGACTCACCCTCCGCCGTCAGCGCGACGTTGCGGGTGTTGCGACTGAACAGGCGGCCACCCAGGCCCTCCTCCAGCGCCTTGATGGTCAGGCTCAGGGCTGATTGCGACAGGTGCAAACGCTCACAGGCCACGGCGAAACTCAGGCTCTGGGCGACCGCCAGAAAGGCGCGGATCTGTTTGATGGTCATATTGAAGCCTCGGGACTCTCGGTACATGATCGTTCCCACGCGGAGCGTTGGAACGATCAAAGCAGCACGCCACAACGTGACTATTGAGTTTTATCTATCAATCAACCTTAAAAATCAACTTAACAAATATATCCACCGGCGCGACACTCCAACCATTCGGCTAGCCAGCCGCCCGCAAATAATAAAAGAGGTGCATATGGCAGGTTTCGACAAGCGCGTGAGTTCCTACGAGGAAGCCCTCGCCGGGCTGGAAGACGGCATGACCGTCATCGCCGGCGGCTTCGGTCTGTGCGGCATTCCGGAAAACCTGATCGCCGAGATCAAGCGCAAAGGCACCCGCGACCTCACCGTGGTTTCCAACAACTGCGGCGTCGACGGTTTCGGTCTTGGCGTACTGCTGACCGACCGCCAGATCAGCAAGGTTGTCGCCTCCTATGTCGGCGAAAACAAGCTGTTCGAAGAGCAACTGCTCAAAGGCGAAATCGAAGTCATCCTGACCCCGCAAGGCACCCTCGCCGAGAAAATGCGCGCGGGCGGCGCCGGCATCCCGGCCTTCTTCACCGCCACCGGCGTCGGCACCCCGGTTGCCGAAGGCAAGGAAGTTCGCGAGTTCAACGGTCGCAAATACCTGATGGAAGAATCCATCACCGGCGATTTCGCCATCGTCAAAGGCTGGAAAGCCGACCATTTCGGCAACGTCATCTACCGTCACACCGCGCAAAACTTCAACCCGCTGGCCGCCACTGCCGGCAAGATCACCGTGGTCGAAGTCGAAGAAATCGTCGAACCCGGCGAACTGGACCCGGCACACATTCACACCCCGGGCATCTACGTCGATCGGGTCATTTGCGGCACGTTCGAAAAACGCATCGAACAGCGCACCATCCGCAAATAATTCAGGCTGACGGAGAATAACAACATGGCACTTTCCCGCGAACAAATGGCTCAGCGCGTCGCCCGCGAAATGCAGGACGGCTACTACGTGAACCTCGGCATCGGCATTCCGACCCTCGTTGCCAACTACATTCCCGAAGGCATGGAAGTCATGCTGCAATCGGAAAACGGCCTGCTCGGCATGGGCCCTTTTCCGACTGAAGAAACCATCGACGCCGACATGATCAACGCCGGTAAACAAACCGTGACCGCGCGCATTGGCGCGTCGATCTTCTCCTCCGCTGAATCCTTTGCGATGATCCGCGGCGGCCATGTCGACCTGACCGTGCTGGGCGCGTTTGAAGTCGACGTCGAAGGCAACATCGCCTCGTGGATGATCCCCGGCAAACTGGTCAAGGGCATGGGCGGCGCGATGGATCTGGTGGCTGGCGCCGACAACATCATCGTCATCATGACCCACGCGTCCAAGGACGGTGAGTCCAAACTGTTATCCAAGTGCAGCCTGCCGCTGACTGGCGCCGGGTGCATTAAACGTGTGCTGACTGACCTGGCCTACCTGGAAATCGAAAATGGCGCTTTTGTCCTCAAGGAACGCGCACCTGGCGTCAGCGTCGAGGAAATCGTCGCCAAGACCGCTGGTAAACTGATCGTCCCGGATCACGTGACGGAAATGCAGTTCGCTGCCCAGTGAGGAATTCGAAAATGCAAGACGTTGTCATTGTTGCCGCCACGCGTACCGCGATCGGCAGTTTCCAGGGTTCCCTGGCCTCGGTATCCGCAGTCGATCTGGGCGCGGCGGTGATCCGCCAGTTGCTCGAACAGACCGGTCTGGACGGTGCCCAGGTCGATGAAGTGATCATGGGCCAGGTGCTGACTGCCGGCGCTGGCCAAAACCCGGCGCGTCAGGCCGCGATCAAGGCCGGCCTGCCCCACGCCGTGCCGGCCATGACCCTGAACAAGGTCTGCGGCTCGGGCCTCAAGGCCCTGCACCTCGGCGCGCAAGCGATCCGTTGCGGCGATGCCGATGTGATCATTGCTGGCGGTCAGGAGAACATGAGCCTGTCCAACTACGTGATGCCGGGCGCACGCACCGGTCTGCGCATGGGTCACGCGCAAATCGTCGACACCATGATCAGCGATGGCCTGTGGGATGCGTTCAACGATTACCATATGGGCATCACTGCCGAGAACCTGGTCGACAAGTACGAGATCAGCCGCGAGCAGCAGGACGCCTTCGCTGCCGCCTCGCAGCAGAAAGCCGCCGCTGCCATTGAGGCCGGTCGCTTCGTTGAGGAAATCACCCCGATCCTGATTCCGCAGCGCAAGGGCGATCCGGTTGCGTTTCAGGTCGACGAACAACCGCGTGGCGCCACCACCGCCGAATCCCTGGCGAAACTGCGCCCGGCGTTCAAGAAAGACGGCAGCGTCACGGCCGGTAACGCCTCGTCGCTGAACGACGGCGCTGCTGCGGTCATTCTGATGAGCGCCGAGAAAGCCAAGGCGCTCGGTCTGCCGGTGCTGGCGAAAATCGCCGCGTATGCCAACGCCGGCGTCGACCCGGCGATCATGGGTATCGGCCCGGTCTCGGCCACCCGCCGCTGCCTGGACAAGGCAGGCTGGGACATTGCTCAACTTGACCTGATCGAAGCCAACGAAGCCTTCGCCGCGCAATCGCTGGCGGTGGCCAAGGATCTGCAATGGGATCTGGACAAGGTCAACGTCAACGGCGGCGCCATCGCCCTCGGTCATCCGATCGGTGCGTCGGGCTGCCGTGTGCTGGTGACGCTGCTGCATGAAATGATCAAGCGTGATGCGAAAAAGGGTCTGGCGACCCTGTGCATTGGCGGCGGTCAGGGTGTGGCATTGGCGCTGGAACGCGGTTAAGCAAGAGGTTCAACGGTAGACGGCGGATCCACGACATCCGCCGTTTGCCGGCAACAAAAACCCGGTGCAGCTTGCGTTGCACCGGGTCTTTTTTTGTCTGGATTTTACAGGCTGGCCTTGAAGGCCCCTTCGCGAGCAAGCCCGCTCCCACAGGGTTGGTGGGTGTACACAATATTTGTGAATAACACCAACCACTGTGGGAGCGGGCTTGCTCGCGAATGCGTCAGTCCAGCCAGCACAAAACTCCCAGTCAGCCAGCCAACTGCAGAATCAACCACGCGTTCGCCCCGCCGATCACCGCAAACACCCCCCACGCCAACACCCGGGTCGGCCAGCGGTTCACAAACGGCCCCATCAATTGCTGGTCATTAGTCATGCGAATCAGCGGATACAGGGCAAACGGCAACTGCAAACTCAACACCACCTGGCTCAACACCAGCAGCTTGCCCACCGCGTTATCGCCCATCAGCCACACACCGATAAACGCCGGAATCAGCGCCAACCCACGGGTGATCAAGCGCCGCTGCCAGCAGGGAATCCGCAGATTCAGATAGCCCTCCATGATCACCTGGCCGGCGATGGTCCCGGTAAAGGTCGAACTCTGCCCCGAGGCCAGCAACGCCACGCCGAACAACACACTGGCCAGCGCACCGCCGACCAGCGGATCGAGCAAGTGATAGGCATCCTGAATATCGACCACGTCGGTGTGCCCGGACTGATGAAACGCTGCCGCCGCGAGAATCAGAATCGCCGCGTTGACCAGCAATGCCAGTGCCAGCGAACCGATGGTGTCGATGCGCGCCAGTTTCACCGCATCCTGCTTGCTCGCCAGATCCTTGCCGATCATCCGTGTCTGCACGATGGACGTATGCAAGTAAAGGTTATGCGGCATCACCGTGGCCCCGAGGATGCCGATCGCCAGGTACAACGGCGCGGCATCGCTGATCGCCGCCAGTGACGGTTTGAAGCCTTGGGCGACGTCCGGCCAGTAGGGCTTGATCAGCACCAGTTCAACGAAGAAACACACGCCGATGGTCGCGACCAGTACCAGCATGATCGCTTCCAGCCGACGGAAGCCACGGTTCTGCAGGGCCAACACCAGTAACGTGTCGAATGCGGTCAGGGCAATGCCGAAGGTCAGTGAACAACCGAGCAACAAGTGAAACGCCAGCGCACAGCCGAGGACTTCGGCAAGGTCGGTGGCGATGATCGAAATCTCCGCCAATATCCATTGCAGCCGCGCCGTCGGGGTGCTGTAGCGTTCGCGGGACAATTGCGCCAGATCACGCCCGGTGGCGATGCCCAGCCGTGAACACAGGCACTGCACAACCATGCCCGCCAGACTCGCCAACAACACCACAAACAAGAGGCTGTAGCCAAATCGCGAGCCGGCCTCGATGGCCGTCGCCCAGTTGCCCGGATCCATATAACCGATCGACACCAGCAAACCAGGGCCGGCGAAGCGCAGCACGCGCTTGAAAAACGCGGCGTTGGGATCAACCGCGACACTGCCAGCCACTTCCGGCGGGCAAAACGGCGCGGTGGCGATTTTGGGCAAACTGAATTTCACGCACACATCCAGAAACAAGTCGAAAGACGCAGCTTAGACGTTTCAACCCCTTTGATGAAAGCTCAAGACCCCGTCACGCCCAGCAACTGCTGGCGCAGTTCAGGATTGCGCGTACGCGGATTCAACCAGATATCAAAAAATGCCCGGGCGAACTGCGGGTCGGCGATCTCATGCTGCAACTGCTGGCCGACAAAAAAACGTGCGCCCTGCCCCGGTAAATACACTCCGGTGATGCGGGTGCCAGCCTGGACATCGACGAACGCCTGCTGCATCTGCGTCTGCCAGCCGGCCAGTTGTGCCGGAGTGACGGCGGCGCCATTCAGACGTTTGATTTCATCAACGCTGGCTTCGACCAGATCGTCGCGGGAAATCTTTCGGCGATAGATCAACTCCAGCGCGAAAGGCTGCCCGTCCGCCAACGGCTGCGCCGTACTCCACAACCTCGCGTTGTAAACATCGAAACCAAACACGCTGAAATCGCCGCTGCCGATGATCCTGGCGCCGGGCACTTCGTCCTGCCAGTTGGCCCAGGCAGGCGCCACCAGCAAGGCCCACAAGCCGATGGCGCAGCACCCACGCAAGACATTCTGTGTTCTGTTCATCACGCCATTGACTCCGGCAAACCCATACAGGCAAAGCATAGCCGGTATGGCCTTGACACTTTGTATACAAAAATCACTCACATATGCAGCAATACCTTGACCGCGATGCTACCGTAGCCGTCTCTCACCCGACGGAGACACCTGCGTGCTGATCCTCAAACTGTTGCTGATCCCCGGTTTTCTGTTGCTGATATCGCTGGCCGGCAAGCGCTGGGGGCCGAGCGTGGCCGGGTGGCTGTCGGGGTTGCCGGTGGTGGTCGGGCCGATCCTGTTTTTCCTCGCCATCGAACAGGGGCCGCAGTTTGCCGCGCAATCGGCGGTCGCGGCGCTGTCGGCCATGTTCGCGATGATTGCGTTCTGCATCACCTACGCACAGGTCGCGCAGCGGGCGAACTGGCCGTGGGCACTGAGCTTTTCTCTGGCAGTCTGGGCGATGCTGGCGCTGATACTGTCACTTATTCCGGCATCACTGCCGTTCTCCGTGGCGGCGGCGGCCGTTGCCCTGTTGGCGGCGCCCTACCTGTTTCCCAAGGTACAACCGGTGCTGAACGGCCCCGCACCGAAGTCGGACAAACTGCTCTGGCGGATGATCGCCGGGGCTGCGCTGACGCTGCTGGTGACCCTGCTGGCCAGCACTGTCGGCGAACGCTGGAGCGGCCTGCTCGCGGTATTCCCGGTGCTCGGCAGTGTGATGGCGGTGTTTTCCCAGCAGGCCCGTGGCCCGGCGTTTACTGCCGCGTTGTTGCGGGCGACGGCGACCGGGATGTATTCGTTTTCGGCGTTTTGTCTGGTCTCGGCGTTGACGCTGCCGAGTCTTGGCCTGAGCGGGTTTGCCATAGGCGTCGCGGTGTCGGTGGCCATGCTCGGCGTGACGCGTAAATTGCTGGCCAAACCGGCCCCTGTGAGAACCGCGCGGACCACTGAAGGTTGACGCCACAGGTAAGCGTTCACTTCAATCACCCGGTGCAGACGAGCCGTGCTGGAGTGACAAGCCGGTGCATGGGATGATCGCCCGCCTGGCCTGACCACTTCCCGGAGATTCGAATGACATTGTTGAGCAAGAAAGCCGTCGTCCTGTTGCTGGCGGCTGTCGCCGGTCTCGGCGCCATCAACGCTCAGGCCGCCAAGGCCAAGGAAAAAGCCGCCACCGAGAAGGTTTCGATGCTCGGCGGCAAGTTCACTTTCACCCTGCCCAAGGGCTTCGTCGCTGATCCGTTGCCGGCCAGTCCGACCGGTGCCACGGGCACGATGTACACCAACCAGACCACTAAAACCGTGGTCATCGCCGCCGAAAACCAGGTTCCTGAAGGCAACAACGTCAAGGACAACGACAGCGCGTTCCTCGATGGCAGCGTTTCTGACTTCATCGATGCCCAGCGCAAAGCGCTACCGGACTTCAACAAACTCAGTGAGAAAAGCCTGACCCAAAAAGGCACCGGCCTTGGCCTGCGTCAGGTCGACAGCACTGCCACGCAGGGCGGCGGCCAGACCCTCAACACGACCTTGATGGCCGGTTCGGGAACGCGCATGGCGCTGGTCCAGGTAATCTCCCGGGTCAGCGACAAGAAAGGTCACGATGCCTTGGTAAAAACCATCCTCAAAGAACAGTGATTCTCAAGGGTTGAGTTGCTGCAACCAGGCGTTCAAGTCCCGCAGTTCGGCCGCACTGATGCTGTGGCCGACGCCGGGATAGGCGTGAAACTGCGGTTTGTAAGCCCGTTTCTGGAGTAACGCAGCGGCCTCGGTACCGTCGTGATACGGCACCTGATTATCAGCAGTGCCGTGACCGATGAAGATGTTCAACGGCAGCGGTTGTTGCCCGCTCTTCAGTTCAGCTTTCAACACCGGCAATAAACGTCCGCTCAATGCCGCAATACCGCCCACGGCCACCGGCGGACGCAGGCCCACCTCGTAAGTCATCATCGCGCCCTGGCTGAAGCCGATCAGGTACACCTTGTCGGGGGCCACGTGATATTTCTTCGCCGCTTGTGCGACAAAGTCCCGCAACTTCTGGCCGCTGGCCTTCAGATCATCGGTCTCGCCGTTGTAGGCGCCTTCGCCTTTCTTGCGAAACCACTGGTAGCGCCCTTCGCCCAACGCCAGCGGCGCCTGCGCCGAGAGGTAGTTATAGTGCGCCGGCAGCTGGAATTTCATGCCGATCAGATCGGCTTCGTTACTGCCATAACCGTGCAGGAAAATCACCAGCGGACGCGGATCGGCATCAGGGTGAACCTGTGCAATGTATTTAAGCGGCAGATCGCTTTGCAGGGTGGTTTGAGCCTGGACGGCGGTGGACGCCAGGAGGGTAAACAGGGCAAACGCCTTCAACATAAAGCCTTCCTTCACAGAGTGTCGGGTTCGGGGGGAGCCTAACACTCTGGGTCGAAGATCCAAATTCAGTGGTGCTGTCGAGACCGCCATCGCTGGCAAGCCAGCTCCCACAGGTTTTTGCGCAAGTCACCCATTTTGTGTACGACGCGGACACTGTGGGCGCTGGCTTGCCAGCGATGAGGCCTGCAGATCCAGTGAAGATCGTCAGTCGTTAGTCAGCTTGCCCGTGCGAAACGGCACCCGCCCCGCCACTTTCGCCTGCCAGATTCCAGGCTCGGTGTACCGCCCGCGATCAATCGCAAACAGCACGCCACTGGTCCCGGCGCGCACAGTAGTCACGCGATCCTGTAACGGATCAACCACCTCAAACAATGCATCGCCCTTCTCCACCCACTCGCCCGCATCGCGCAGGAAACTCACCACGCCATGGTGCGGCGCGAACAGGTATTCGGTGCCTTCGAAAGGCATGCCTTCACAGCACTCGTTGGGCGCCGCCGGCCATTCACCGCTGATGAAACCCTGCTCGGCGAGAAATCCGAGAATCGCCTCGCAATTGGCTTGGGCCTGATCGACCCGGGTGTCGCCCATGCTGCCGAGTTCCAGCGTGGTGGCGAGGTTGGCCGCGGGAATGGCCGCGCCCGGGAAGGCTCGTGCCAGTCGCAGCCACGGCGTTGAGCAGGATTCATCGAATGAACTGCCGCCGGAATCTTCACACAGCAACGCCACGCCGGCCTTCAAGCGCGCCGCCAGTGACTGCCACTGCGGCCAATGCTGAGGCAACGCATAAAGGTGGATCGATGCTTCGAAATCGCAATGCAGGTCAAAGGTGATGTCGGCATCGCAGGCGTGGCGCAGCAGCAAGCGATGCAGGGCTTGCAGTTGCGAGGCCGGGGCCGGCAGATCATCGAAGACCTGGATCATGGTCTGGCGGATCAGCGCGATGTTGGCGTCAGCATCAGAACCCAGGCGATCACCGATCAACGCTGCCACTGGCGCGCTGAGTTCAACAAACCCACGGTTGAAATTCTTGCCGCTGCCCAGTTCGAAGCGGCCCATGTGCGCGCTTTGCAGATGCTGGTCCAGGCCGATCGGGTTGGCCACAGGCACCAGTTCGATCACGCCTTGCAGACGACCTTGCTGTTCCAGTTCGTTGAGGCGTTTCTTGAGCTCCCACGCAGTGCGCATGCCCGGCAATTCATCGGCGTGCAGGCTGGCCTGGATGTACACCTTGCGGGTGCCGGCGCCGTAACGGAATACGCTGAGGGAGCGTTCGCTGCCCAAGTGGCTCCAGGGCAGCAGATGGTCGATGCGTTGCATAAGAAAACTCCGCGAACTCTGTAGGAGCTGCCGCAGGCTGCGATCTTTTGATCTTGTTTTTCAGGATCAAGATCAAAAGATCGCAGCCTGCGGCAGCTCCTACATTGGAAAATGTGTGCTGCAGAATAAATCATGGGCACAAAAAAAGTGGCCGCCGCATCAACGGGGGCCACTTTTTTCTACGGCGTATTAATGGCCGTAAACGTCAAAGTCGAAGTACTTGTCCTGGACTTTTTTGTACTCGCCATTGGCGCGAATTTCGGTGATGGCGGCGTTGAATTTGTCCGCCAGCTCTTTGTCACCCTTGCGCACGGCGATGCCGGCACCGCCGCCGAAGTACTTGGCGTCTTCGTAGGTCGGGCCGACGAATTCGAAGCCTTTGCCGGCGTCGGTTTTCAGGAAGCCGTCGCTCAGGTTGACCGAGTCGGCCAGCATCGCGTCGATACGACCCGATACCATGTCCAGGTTGGCTTCCTGCTGCGAACCGTAACGCACCAGCTCGATCCCGGCCGGCACCAGCACTTCAGTGGCGTAGCGGTCGTGGGTACTGGCACGCAGCACGCCGACTTTCTTGCCTTTGAGTTCGGTCAGCGGATCTTTGACACCCGAGCCTTCCTTCATCACGAAGCGCGCCGGGGTGTGGTAGTACTTGATGGTGAAGTCGACGTTTTTCTTGCGATCGTCAGTGATGGTCATCGAAGACAGGATCGCGTCGATTTTCTTCACTTTCAGCGCCGGGATCAGGCCATCGAATTCTTGCTCGACCCAAGTACATTTGACTTTCATCTGCGCGCACAGCGCATCGCCGATATCGACATCGAAACCGGCGAGTTTGCCGTCAGCGGTTTTCATCGAGAATGGCGGGTAACCGGCTTCAATACCGATGCGGATCGGCTTGGCGTCTTCGGCCACGGCGGTCAGGGACAACATCGACAGTGCCAGGGCACCAAACATCACTAGCTTCTTCATTTATAACTCCTGTGTGCGGAGGCTTTTATTGGCAGCTTTCGATTCAGCGTTCGGCATGGCCATTTGGCTGCAAAATCCGAAGTGGTCGGCAGTCTATGGCGGCGCGCACAGGGCAAATTGTGTTTAAGCGACAAATACTTACAAAAGATCGGCGAGTCGATTGACCACCATCAACAGGTGCGCCGTCGTGGTGCAAAGGCTGTAGGACAAGCCCTCAAACAGTACAAAAAAACCGTGTAGGCGCACGCCTACACGGGGTCTGGGTTTCAGCAGTTGCAACCGATGGGCGTCGCTGCAGCTTGCGCCACATTTAATTCAAATCCCTCGTCCAGCCACCCGGTCACGCCGCCGATCATCTCCTTGACCGGATAACCCAGCGCCGCCAATTTCACCGCCGCCTTGTTGGCGCCGTTGCAATGTGGGCCGGCGCAGTAGACCACGAACAGCGTGGTTATCGGGTAGCGCTTCAATGCCTCAACGCTCAGCAAGCGCGTGGGCAGGTTGATCGCCCCCGGCACATGGCCACGCTGAAAAGCCAGGGGGCCGCGCACGTCGATCAGGACAAAATCGGTTTCGCCCGCTTGCTGGCTGCTGAACACGTCGGAACAATCGGTTTCGAAGGTCAGACGATTGCTGAAATGCATCAGGGCAATCGCCGACGGTGCGGCAGGAATTTCGCGAACCAGGCTGGCCATGGGGTGTTGCTCCTGTATCTGTGTGGGTGTGAACAGACTTTATCCAGTCGCCGCGTGGCGCTACAGTGGCGCACAAGACACTCACCGGGAATTTTCCGCCAAATGCCTACTTCACCAGGACTGGTCGCGATTCTGGCCTACGATGGCCTCTGCACTTTCGAGTTCGGCATTGCCGTGGAGGTGTTCGGCCTGGCCCGGCCGGAATTCGATTTCCCGTGGTACGAGCACTGCATTGTGGCGGTCGACCAAGGGCCGATGCGGGCCATGGGCGGCATTCAGGTGCTGGCCGACGGTGGCCTCGAATTGTTGGCACAGGCGCGCACCATCATCATTCCCGGCTGGCGTGACCGTCACGCTGAAGTGCCGCCGGCGCTGCTCACCGCCCTGCGCGAGGCCCACGCCCGTGGTGCGCGGCTGCTGTCGATCTGCTCGGGGGTCTTTGTGCTGGCGGCCAGCGGCCTGCTCGATGGCCACGGCGCCACCACTCATTGGCGTTACACCGCAGAACTGGCTCAGCGCTTTGCAATGATTGCGGTTGATCCTGACGTGCTTTACGTCGATTCGGGCCAGTTGATCACCTCGGCCGGCAGCGCGGCCGGCATCGACGCCTGTCTGCACCTGGTGGCGCGGGATTTCGGCACGCAGGTCGCCAACTCGGTGGCGCGGCGTCTGGTCATGTCGCCGCAGCGCACCGGCGGTCAGGCGCAGTTCATACCGACGCCGGTCAGCCCGACGCCACGCAATGATCTGTCACGGGTGATGCAATGGGCCCGCGAACGCCTGCATGAACCGCTGGAAGTGCGCGATCTGGCCAGTGAGGCGGCGATGAGTGAGCGTACCTTTCTGCGGCGTTTCAGCGAGGCCAGCGGGCAGTCGCCCAAAGCCTGGCTGCAACATGAACGGCTGGCTCGCGCCCGCGAATTGCTGGAAAGCTCCAGCGACAATACCGAACAGATCGCGCTGCGCTGTGGCTATCGTTCGGTGGAGAGTTTTCGCGTGGCGTTTCGCAGCGTGGTCGGCGTGCCGCCGTCGGTGTATCGGGAGCGGTTTGGCCGGGAGGCTATTGCCCATTCTTGAGAGCACCGCCAATTCAGGGCTTGCGCAACAGATAGGTATCCATGATCCACCCATGCTTTAACCGCGCCGCCTTGCGTACCCGCTCGATCTCGTCCGCCACCTCCTCAAGTTTGCCACTGAGCAAAATCTCATCCGGCGTGCCCAGATAGGCGCCCCAGTAAATCTGCGTTTGCTGATCCGCCACTTGCTGATAGGCATCTTCGGCATCGAGCATCACCACCAGACTGTCCGCCGCGCTCACCTGCCCTGCTGCCAGACGCCGGCCGGTGGTGATTTCAATTGAATGGCCAATCGTGTTCAGCGGCACTTTATGCTGCGCGGCCAACGCCTGAACGCTGGTGATTCCGGGGATCACTTCATATTCGAAGGCACAGCGCCCAGACGCGAGAATCGCTTGCAGGATACGCAGGGTGCTGTCGTACAACGCCGGATCGCCCCACACCAGAAAACCGCCGCACTGGCCGTCGGCCAATTGCTCATTGATCAGGCGCTCGAAAGTTTGCTGCTTGGCGCGGTTGAGCTCGTCGACGCTGGCGGTGTAGTCGACCTCACCGCGCTCACGCTCCGGACTGGGGGCCTGGACGAAGCGGTAGTGCGGGTCTGTGATGTAGCGCTCACAGATCTCCCGACGCAACGTGATCAACGCGTCCTTGCTCTGACCTTTGTCAAAGAGAAAGAACACGTCTACCCGGTTCAGCGCTTTCACGGCCTGCATCGTGACGTAATCCGGATTTCCGGCGCCGATGCCGATCACCAACAGTTGTTTCATCAGCGTGCTCCTTGCAGATCAAGTCCGGGCAAGCGTAGCCGCCAGCGCCCGGTGAAGCGCAGTTCGAGCACCGACAACGGTTCGACATCCAGGTCATGGAATGCCGCGCCCTGCATCACTTGAACCATTGCCGCGCGAATGACAAACGGGTGCGTCACCGCCACCACATGCCCCGGCGTGGATTGCACGCTGAGCAGCCACACCGCCACGCGCTCGCACACCTGCGCAACCGACTCACCGCCATGCGGGGTGGCGTGGGGATCCTCCAGCCAGGCCTGTAACTCCGCGCCCTCGGCACGCTGTAAAGCCTTGATGGACTGACCGTGCCAGCGCCCCCAATCGCAATCGCGCAACGCCTGGTCAATTTGCGCGTCGGCGCCCATCCACGCAGCAGTCTGGCGGGTACGCAATTCCGGGCCGCAGATCAGTCGGTGCGGCGAGCCGAAATGCGTGGCCAGCGTGTCAGCCGCCAACGGGGTCTTTTCAACGGGTTCATTCGTAGGAAAACACGCCAATTTTTGTGCGACGGTTCGCGCATGGCAAATCAGTGACAAACGGGTGCTATGCACGATGAATCACTCGGTCGAAAATCATGAAAATCAGCGGAGCAGGATCGGTCCGCCGACAATTGTGCCGTAAACCGAGGGCTCATGGCCTGTTCGATGCCACAGTGTCGACCCTCTCAATGCGAAAAAATCGGCAATTTCCGACACGGTCATGGGCAATTGCCTACAAAGCCAATCGACTTCGGTGTAACCCTTGTGCCACGGGCACCTTGCCCCATTCCGGGGCTGTTTAAACGCGACAAAAAATTCACTAGACATGTAGTGCCAGTTACATAAATACTGTTTTAACGGATTATGAAGCGAATTCGACACCCCCCCATCCAGCAGGAGCCCGGATGCCCCCTCTCAGAGACCTGATCACCGATCCCGGCCTGGATCTTACGCCGTCGGAGCGCAAAGTCGTCCGCGCCTTGCTCGATCAATACCCACGCAATGGTCTGGGGCCAATGGCGCGTCTGGCCGAACATGCAGGCGTCAGCGATCCGACCATCGTGCGGCTGGTGAAAAAACTCGGTTTCGGCGGTTATGCCGAATTCCAGGATGCCCTGCTCAGCGACATGGATCATCGCCTGCGTTCGCCGCGCACCTTGCTGCAACCCCGCGCGCAACAACACAAGGACGACGCCTGGAGCCACTATCTGGCTGACAGCCATCGCCTGCTGGTCGAAACCCAATCGCTGACCCAACCCGAAGATGTGCGCATCCTCACCGACTGGCTGCTCGATGCCCGGCATCAGGTTTACTGCTTTGGCGGACGCTTCAGCAGCCTGATGGCGACTTACCTGCTCAATCACCTGCGCCTGTTGCGCCCCGGTTGCTTTGCGCTGGAGGACAACGCGCAACTGCCTGATCGCCTGTTCGATCTGCAACGTCAGGACGTCGTGCTGGTGTTCGATTACCGCCGCTATCAGACCCAGGCCCTGCGCGTTGCCAGTGCCGCGAAAAACAACAACGCGCGCGTGGTGCTGTTCACCGACATCTACGCCTCGCCGCTGCGCGAACTGGCCGACCTGATCATCAGCGCCCCGGTGGAATCGGCGTCGCCGTTCGACACCATGGTGCCGGCGCTGGCGCAGGTCGAAGCGCTGATCGCCTGCCTGACCCTGCGCACTGACAATCTGGCCGATCGCCTGGAAGGCATAGACGCCCTGCGCAACGACTTCAACACCCACCTGCTGGAGGATAAATAAGGATGTTCAGCCTTCCCCACCGCTCGCCGCGGGATTTGCCGTTTGTCACCGACCACACCGCGTTGCTGTTGGTGGACATGCAGCGTGCCTGGCTCGAACCACAGTTCGACCCGCACCTGAACGGCCCGGAAGGCGAGTACTTCCTGACCCGCGCGCACATGCAGGTGGTGCCCAATCAACGCCGGTTGCTCAGTGCCTTTCGCCAGGCGCGGCAAAACGTGCTGCACACCATCATCGAAAGCCTGACGGCCGATGGTCGCGACCGCTCGCTGGATCACAAGCTGTCGGACATGCACCTGCCCAAGGGCAGCACGCAGGCGCGGATCATTGAAGACCTGACCCCGGTGGAAAACGAGATCGTTCTGCCGAAAACCTCGTCCGGGGTGTTCAACTCCACCAACATCGACTACGTGCTGCGCAACCTCGAAACCCGCCACCTGATCATCGCCGGCATCGTCACCGACCAGTGCGTCGACATGGCCGTGCGCGACGCCGCCGACCGTGGTTATCTGGTGACGCTGGTCGAAGACGCCTGCGCCACCTACAACGAAGCCCGACATCACGCCTGCCTGAATGCGATCAAGGGTTACTGCTGGATTACCGACACCGACACCGTAATCGGCCGGTTGCAGGAGATGCGGCCATGAGCGCACGCCTGACGCCGCTGCCAATGACCACCATCGTCACCACCGACCTGATCGGCATCACCCGTGGCCGCTCGTTTCCCACAGACGAGCTTGAGCACTACCAGGCTGGCGGTTGCGGCTGGGTTCCGGCCAACAGTGCGTTGACGCCGCAAGACATCATTGCTTCGACCAATCCATGGGGCGCTTATGGTGACTTGCGCCTGATTCCCGATCTGAGCAGCCGCGTCACCGTCAGCAACGGGCCGGATCCCGACGCCCCGGCGCTGGATTTCATTCACGGCGATATCCGCGAAACCGATGGCCGCCCTTGGGGTGCCTGCCCGCGCACATTGTTGCGCGATGAAATCGAGCGTTATCGAGACGTGCTGGGCTTGCAGGTCAATGCCGCGTTCGAACATGAATTCAACTTGCATGCAGGCTTTGCCGAACACCTGGCGTTCTCGCTGCAAGCCCAGCGGCAGGGCGCCGAGTTCGGCGGCTGGCTGCTCGCCGCCTTGCGCGCCGGTGGTGTCGAGCCGGAAATGTTCCTGCCCGAATACGGCAAGCATCAATACGAAATCACCTGCCGCCCAACGCTTGGCGTCGCAGCGGCGGATCGCGCAGTGAACGTGCGCGAGATCACCCGCGAGATCGCCCGGCAAATGGGCCTGGATGTGAGCTTCGCACCGAAAACGGCCGAGCAGGCGGTGTGCAATGGCGTGCACCTGCACGTCAGCCTCCTTGATCTGGCCGGTCAACCGATGCTCTACGACGCTGGCACCAGCAACGGCCTGTCGACCCTCGGCCAGCATTGGGCGGCGGGCATCCTGCACTATCTTCCGGCGCTGTGTGCGTTTACCGCGCCGACGCCAGTCTCCTACGAGCGCTTGCAGCCGCATCACTGGAGCGCGTCCTACGCCTGCCTCGGCCAGCAGAACCGCGAAGCCGCGTTGCGCATCTGCCCGACCGTGACGCTGGGCGGCAAAGCCGTAGCGACACAGTTCAACCTGGAATTTCGCGCCATGGATGCCACCGCCTCGCCACACCTGGCGATGGCTGCGCTGCTGATCGCCGGACGCCTGGGCATCGAACAGCGTCTGGCGCTGAACGCGATCACTGATGAAATTCCCGATTCACTCAACGACGAGCAACGCAAGGCCCGGGGCATTGTCGCCCTGCCCGCCTCGCTGGCGCAGGCACTGGATCGCCTGCGCAACAGTGGCACCTTCAATCAATGGCTGCCCAAGCCGTTGCTCGACACCTATCACGCCCTGAAAACCGAGGAACTGGCGCTGACGGAACAGCTCTCGCCCGCTGACCTGTGTGAGCACTATGCACGCCTGTACTGAATCCGCCGAGCTTGGGTTGTACACCCGACCGGTCTACAACCTGAGCCGCGCCGACTCGACGCACCCGTTGATTCTGGTGTGCGAGCACGCCAGTCCCTACATTCCCGAGGCCCTGAACAACCTGGGCCTGGACGATGCCGCCGCCCGTGAACACATCGCCTGGGACATCGGGGCGCTGCAACTGGCTGAACAGTTGTCGGAAACACTCGGCGCTACGCTGTTGAGCGCCAACTATTCGCGCCTGCTGATTGATCTGAATCGACCACGGCATGCACCTGACAGCATTCCGGCGCAAAGCGAAATTTACCAGGTGCCGGGCAATCGCGAGCTGGACGAAGCCACCCGCGAATATCGCCATCAGACCCTGTTCAAACCGTTTCATGCGCGCTTGCAAACGTTGATCGACGAGCGCATCGCCAAGGGTCAACCGGTGCGCATCGTCGGGATTCACAGCTTCACCCCTGTGTATTACGGCCAGCCACGAACGCTGGAAATCGGCGTGCTGTTCGGTCAGGCCCAGGCTTACGCCCGGCGCGTGCTCGACGGCCTGGACAAACATCCGCTGAAAACCGCCGGCAATCAGCCGTACAGGATTGATCCGCTGGGCGACATGACGGTGCCGGTGCACGGTGATGCCCGGGGTCTGGATTCGGTGCTCGTCGAGGTGCGCAACGATTTGCTGCGCAGCCCGCAAGACGTAACGCGCTGGGCCGGATACCTCGCGCCATTGCTGTAACAGAAAACGCCTGTAAAGACTGCTGATGCTGTAACGGATTACCGATAGAAGAACTAAAAAACAATCGATGGCTGACAAGGAGTTGCGCTTCATGGTAATTGAAGAATTCGGCTACAAACAAGAGTTGAAACGTAGCCTCACGCTCACGGATCTGGTGGTGTACGGGATGATCTTCATGATCCCCATCGCCCCGTTCGGCGTGTATGGCTACGTTAACGCCGAGGCACCGGGGATGGTGCCGCTGGCGTACATCATCGGCATGGTGGCGATGCTGTTCACGGCGTTGAGCTACGGCAGCATGGCCAAGGCTTTTCCGATTGCAGGTTCGGTGTATTCCTACGCGCAACGCGGCCTCAATCAACACGTCGGCTTCATCGCCGGCTGGCTGATGCTGCTTGATTACCTGCTGATTCCACCACTGCTGTATGTGTATGCAGCGATGGCGCTCAACCACTTGTATCCGGACATTCCGAAAGTCGGCTTCATTCTGGCGTTCCTGGTCAGCGCGACCTTCGTCAACCTGCGTGGCATCACCTTCACCGCGCGGATGAACATCATTTTCCTGCTGGCACAACTGGTGGTGCTGGGCATCTTCCTGTTCTACGCCTGGAATGCCCTGCACAACGGTGGCGGCAACGGCGAGCTGACCCTGGCGCCGCTGTATAACGCGCAAACCTTCAATTTCGCCCTGCTGATGCAAGCGGTGTCGATTGCGGTGCTGTCGTTTCTCGGCTTCGATGCCATTTCCACCCTCGCCGAAGAGATCAAGGGCGACCCCGGCCGCAGTGTCGGCAAGGCCGCGTTGATCACGCTGGTGGTAATGGGCGTGATTTTCGTCGCGCAAACCTGGATTGCCACTGATCTGGCAGCGGGCATGGGCTTCAAATCCGCTGACACCGCGTTCTATGAGATTGCCGAAATCGCTGCCGGTAGCTGGCTCGCGACCCTGACCGGTGTGGCGACTGCGCTGGCCTGGGGCGTGGCCGTGGCAATCACTTCGCAAGCGGCCGTGTCGCGCCTGCTGTTCGGCATGGCCCGCGACGGCAAACTGCCGAAAGTGCTGGCCAGGGTGCACCCGAAACACAACACGCCTTACCTGAGCATTTATCTGGTGGCGGTGCTGTCGCTGGTGATCTGCTACCTGTTCATCAATTCGGTCGACACCCTGACGTCGCTGGTCAACTTCGGCGCACTCAGCGGTTTCATGCTGCTGCACCTGACCGTGATCAACTACTACTGGCGTCGGCAAAAATCCGGTCAGGTCGTGCGCCATCTGATCTGCCCGGTGATCGGCTTCATCATCGTCGCGGCCATCATGTACAACATGGGCGTCGATGCGCAGAAACTCGGCCTGATCTGGATTGCTCTGGGCCTGGTGTACCTGTTCTTCCTCAACAAGCTCGGCGCCAGTACTGCGCTGCCTGACCCGAGCAACGGCTGACAAGAAAAAGAGCGGCGTCTGACAACAAATCAGGCGACCGCCGATTTAACGCGTGGACACCGACAGTGATAGTCAGGTGCGGCGAATTCGCCGAACCTTTTGATACAGGAGTACATCCATGCTGGTCTTACGCCCAGTCGAGCCAACCGACCTGCCTCAGTTACATCAACTGGCTCGCGACAGCCTGGTAGGCGTGACGTCGCTGCCGGATGACAGCGAACGCCTGCGCGAGAAAATCGCCGGCTCCTGTACGTCGTTCGACAGCGAGGCGCAGGCCAACGGCCCGCAGAATTACTTCTTCGTGCTGGAAGACCTCGATAGCCGGCGTCTGCTCGGCTGCTCGGAGATTCTCGCCACCGCCGGTTTCAACGAGCCTTTCTACAGCCTGCGCAATCGCCATTTCACCAGCGCCTCGCGGGAGCTGAACATTGAGCACGGCGTGCCGGCCCTTTCGTTGTGCCACGATCTGAACGACCACACCCTGCTGCGCGGTTTCCACATCGACGCAGCGCTGGTGCGTACACCGTTTTCCGAATTGCTCTCACGGGCGCGCCTGCTGTTCATCGCGGCCCACGCGCAGCGCTTCGCCGAAGCGGTGATTACCGAAATCGTCGGTTACAGCGACGAAAACGGTCATTCGCCGTTCTGGGATGCACTGGGCAAACACTTCTTCGACCTGCCCTACGCCGAAGCTGAGCGCCTGTGTGGTTTGCAAAGCCGTGCATTCCTCGCCGAACTGATGCCGCAATACCCGATCTACGTGCCGATGCTGCCGCAAGCGGCGCAAGACTGCATCGGGCGTATTCACCCGGACGGGCAGGAAGCGTTCGACATTCTTGAGCGCGAAGGTTTTGAAACCAACAGCTACATCGACCTCTTCGACGCGGGCCCGACCTTGTATGCGCGCACCGCGAACATTCGTTCGATCGCCCGCAGCGAAACGGCCACTGTGCAACAGCAACCGCAGATCGACGCCCGTGGCCGCTATCTGCTCAGTAACGACGCGCTGCATGGTTACCGGGCCATCGTCACCGAACTCGATTGGCAACCCGGACAACCGCTGTCGCTCACCCCGACAATGTGTGCGGCGCTGAACGTGACCGATGGCAGCCCGATCCGGCTGATTGCCCTGTGAACCGCGCCCGGTTACGCAGTCAACGACAGTACCCGAACAGGTGCGCAGAAGGAGTTTCAGCATGATTGTCCGTCCGGTCAAAGTCAGTGATTTGCCAGCGTTGATGACCCTGGTACAACAGGCAGGCCCGGGGTTTACCACCCTGCCGGCCAACGAAGATCGCCTGGCTCACCGGGTGCGTTGGGCACAACGCGCGTTCGCCGGGCAGGTGGAGCGTGCCGATGCCGATTACCTTTTCGTGCTCGAAGACGATGACCTGCGCGTGGTCGGTGTCAGCGCCCTGAGCGGCGCGGTCGGCCTGCGTGAACCCTGGTACAACTACCGGGTCGGCCTGACCGTGAGTTCGGCGCCGGATCTGGGCATTCAACGGCAGATTCCGACGCTGTTCCTCAACAACGAACTGACTGGCGAATCGGAATTGTGCTCGTTGTTCCTCGGCCACGACCAACGCCACGGCAGTAATGGCCGGTTGCTGTCCCTGGGGCGACTGTTGTTCGTCGCCGAGTTCCCGCACTTGTTCGGCGAGAAAATGATCGCCGAGTTGCGCGGCAGCGCCGATGAACAGGGTTGCTCGCCATTCTGGGACAGCCTGGGTCGACACTTTTTTCAGATGGATTTCAGCCATGCCGATCATTTGTCGGGGCTGGGCAACAAATCATTCATCGCCGAACTGATGCCCCGCCAACCGCTGTACACCTGCATGCTCACCGAACAGGCGCAGGCGGCCATCGGTCAGGCGCATCCCAATACTGAGCCGGCGCTGAAAATCCTTCAGGGCGAGGGTTTTGCGCACAAGGGCTATATCGACATTTTCGACGGCGGCCCGGTGATCGAAGCGCCGGTGCGCAACATCCGCACCGTACGCGACAGCCTGGAACTGGCCTTGAGCCTCGGCACCCCGGACGAACAGGCACCGCTGTGGCTGATCCACAACCGGCGTCTGGAAAACTGCCGCATCACCGTTGCCCAGGCGCGTCGCGTCGGCAGCAGCCTGGTGATCGACCGCCTGACAGCCAAACGCCTGCAACTGCAGCCGGGGAACTCGGTAAGGGCGGTGATGTTGCCCAATCAACAGCAGCAGGCTGTGGCGGCCTGAGCCCCGCCCCCCCAGGGTTCCATAAACCTGCGTGGCGAGGGAGGTTGTCGAATCGTCGCCACAGGTGAAATTTCACCTTCCTGATGAAACCTTTCAGCATAAACCCCGCGGCAAACCGCCCCCTTGCAAATTCGTCATGATCCTTGACCCATCCGCGTGATAGCCTTTTCATTCTTCGGCGTTGACACCTTTGCTCAAGCCGTTCCATTCCTTTGTATTGGTGGAACTCGTATGACCAGGCTTTCTCATCAAGATTTGCGCCGTAACTTCCGTCAGTTGCTGGCCTCCGACACCTGCTACCACACCGCTTCGGTGTTCGACCCGATGTCTGCGCGCATTGCCGCTGACCTGGGTTTTGAAGTGGGCATTCTCGGCGGATCGGTGGCCTCACTGCAGGTGCTGGGCGCGCCGGACTTCGCCTTGATCACCCTCAGCGAGTTCGCCGAACAGGCCACCCGCATCGGCCGCGTCGCCCAGTTGCCGGTAATCGCCGACGCCGATCACGGCTACGGCAACGCCCTCAACGTGATGCGCACCATCGTCGAACTGGAACGCGCCGGCGTCGCCGCCCTGACCATCGAAGACACCCTGCTGCCAGCGCAATTCGGGCGTAAATCCACCGACCTGATCACGGTCGCCGAAGGCGTCGGCAAGATCCGCGCAGCGCTGGAAGCCCGGGTCGACACGGAAATGGCGATCATCGCCCGTACCAACGCCGGCATCCTGCCGAATCAGGAAATCATCAGCCGCACCCGCCAGTATCAAGCCGCAGGCGCTGACGGTATTTGCATGGTCGGGGTTCAGGATTTCGATCAGCTGGAACAGATTGCCGAGCACTTGACCGTGCCACTGATGCTGGTCACCTATGGCAACCCGGCACTGCGCGACGACAAGCGCCTGGCCGAACTGGGCGTGCGCGTGACCATCGACGGCCATGGCGCCTACTTTGCGGCGATCAAGGCGACCTACGACAGCCTGCGCGAACAGCGACAGATCTTTACCCAGGCGTCCGACCTGAGCGCCACCGAACTGACGCACACCTATACCCAGCCGGAGGAATACATTCTCTGGGCCAAGGAATATATGAGCGTCAAGGAGTGATGCGTTGGCTGCACCGGCCTCTTCGCGAGCAGGCTCGCTCCCACAGTGGATTTGTAGTGAACACGGAACGGGTGTTCGACGCAGATCAAATGTGGGAGCGAGCTTGCTCGCGAAGGCGTCTGCCGCTACAGCGCTAAACCGGCGTCTTGTAAGCCTCTTCCCGCTGCACCGCCCGCGCTTGAATCACATTCAGAATCGCACAGCCCTCGCGCATCAACAGGTGCACCGCGCTGGTCACCCGCGTCAGATCACAATCGGAAATGCCCTTGAGGTTGAGGCTGGCAAAGGTGTCGGCCAGATCGCGCACGACCACAAAGCGGTGCATCGCACAGGCGGCCATGTCGCTGAGTTCTGAATGGGTATTGAGGAAGAGCACCGGGGATTCGGCGTCGTAGGTGTCGATGGGGAGGAAGCGGGGCATTACTTGGTCGGTCATAGAGTTCACTCCAGAAAAGTCAGGTTCTGTATTCGACCGGCCAAGATCGTCGCAGAGCTTTCTGCGAGCCGAAACTATAAGAGCCGCGCTCAAAGGGCGCAACGAGGGCTTCTGTCAGATTTTTCGGTATTTTTAGTACGACGACCGCGACTTCCACTTTTCCTACAAAAAACCCTCACTGTAGAGACCGGTACATCCTTTACACATAATGATCGTTCCCACGCTCTGCGTAGGAATGCAGCCCGGGACGCTCTGCGTCCCACACAAAGCCGAACGCGGAGCGTCCCTTGAGGCATTCCCACGCAGAGCGTGGGAACGATCACGTATTCCCAAGCTGAGCGTGGGAACGATCAAACCCACTCAGCGCGGCTTGGCCAACTCCATAATCATCCGCGACAACAGATAAATCCGCGGCGCCACGCTCGCGACCTCCGCGTACTCTTCCGGCGTATGAATATTGCCGCCGACAATCCCGAAGCCATCCAGCGTCGGCGTGCCAACCCCGGCCGACAGACTCGCATCCGCCGCGCCACCGCTGCCCTCCTCGGTCAATTTGCGGCCGATTTCGCCGTAAATCCCCTGAGCCATGGCCATCAGGCGATCGGACTCGGCCGTTTGTGGCATCGGCGGCAAACCGCGTTGCAAGGTGGTCTTCACTTCAGTCTCGGGGATCAGCTTGTCCTGAGACACCCGCGCCAGATCCTTCTCGATCCGGTCGAACTCCTCCGGCACCGCCGCGCGTACATCAGCCTTGGCCGTGGCCTGATCGGGAATCACATTGGTGCGATCGCCGGCATTGAGCACGGTGAAGTTGATGGTGGTTTTCTTCGCCTCATCACCCAGTTTGCCCAGTTGCAGAATCTGGTGCGCCGCCTCCATCGCCGCGTTGCGCCCCAATTGCGGAGCGACACCGGCATGCGCAGCTTTGCCTTTAACCTCAACCAACGCCGTGGCGCTGCCCTTGCGCCACACCACCAGGCCGTCGGCCGGACGACCCGGTTCCAGATTGAGGGTCACGTCGTGCCGTTTCGCGGTTTTCTTGATCAGGTCGGTGGCGACGTCCGAGCCGGTTTCTTCGCTGGCGTCGAGCAGGAAGGTGATTTGCGCGTAGTCCTTGAAGTCGAGGTTTTTCAGGACTTTCAGCGCATAGATGCCGGCAACGATGCCGCCCTTGTCGTCCATCACGCCAGGCCCGTAGGCGCGACCGTCCTTGATGTGGAACGGCCGCTCGGCCGCCGAACCCTCCTTGAACACAGTGTCCATGTGCGCCATCAGGAGGATTTTTGCCTTGCCGGTGCCTTTGAGCGTGGCCAGTACGTGGTTGGATTTTTCCGGCGTGTTGGGTACCCGCTCGATCGTCGCGCCGAGTTTTTTCAGCTCATCGATCGCGATGTCGCTGACTTGTTTGAGCCCCGGTTCATAGCCGGAGTCGATATTGACCAGCCGCTCCAGCAGCTTCAGTGCTTCGGGCTGGTACTGTTCGGCGTCGGCGAGTACTTGTTTGTGCGGTTCGGCGAAAGTCGTGGCGGCGCCGAAAGCGAGTGTCAGGCCGAGGCTCGCGGCCAGCAGGGAGCGGGAAAATGAGCACGTCATGAATCGATCCTTGTTTCGCGTCAGGGGTACTGAAACCGTACCTGACATCGACACAAGGCTCTATACCGGATGCGACATCGTGCGCGGCGATACCGAACAACCTGCGCGAGCCAACGGTTCGCGCAGCAATGCTGCGGTATCAATCAGCGTACAGATGCAGTTGCCCTTCGCCGTCGACACGCACGCCAAGTCCGTCATAGCTGGCCAGCGTCGCGTGTGGGGTGTCGAGCGGATGTTGATGCGTAGTGGTGACAATCAGCAACGCGGCGCCTGCGGCTTCGGCAGCCTGGATACCGACGCTGGCGTCTTCGAAGATCAGGCAGTCGGCGGGCGCCACACCGAGGCGTCTGGCCGCGAGCCGGTAGCCGGCCGGGTCGGGTTTGCCGGCCGTTACGTCCTCAGCGGTAATCATCACCGCCGGTGCCGACACTCCCGCCGCCGCCATGCGCCGCAACGCCAGATCCCGTGGTGCCGATGTCACCATCGCCCAGCGATCAGCAGGCAGGCTGTTGAGAAACGCGGCAGCGCCGGGAATCTCGACGATGCCTTCAACGTCTTCGATTTCCGCTTCGGTGATGAAGGCCGCTTGCGCCTCGGCATCAACGCCGGGCAAATTCAGGCGATTGATCGTATCGATCGCCCGCGCACCATGAATGGTCGGCAGAAACGTCGCTACGTCAACGCCGTGGCGCACGGCCCAGGCTGACCAGATCCGCTCGGCGGCGGCGATGGAGTTGAGGACGGTACCGTCCATGTCGAACAGGAACGCGCCGAACGCGCGGTCGAAGACTTTATCGTGAGCAGACAAAAGGTCACATCCTCTGGCAAGGGGCCGGGCAGATTGGCCGGGCAATGTAGCATTTGCCCGGCGCTTCAACCCAGTGTCTCAGTGCAGGCGCGGTGCCTTGGACTTGAACGCGCTGTCTACACAGTCGAGCAACTGACCGATCGCCCAGGGCTTTTTGATAAACGCCACGGGGTGCTTGACCCCGGAGGTTTCCGGCGTTTCATAACCGGACATGACCATCACCGGTTTGTCCGGCCAGCGGTCGCCGACCAGGTTAGCCAGGTCGGCGCCATTGAGAGTGCCGGGCATGGTGATGTCGGTCAGCAACAGCGCCACCTGCTGCGCGTGCTTTTCCAGATAGATTGATGCGGCGTCGGCGCTGGTTTGCGGCTCGACCTTGAAACCTTCCTCCTGAAGAATTTCGCAGAGAAACTCCAGAATCAACGGATCGTCTTCAACTACCAGAATCAATCCGTCAGGAAGGTGCGCGCTCGCCGTCGATGTTGGGCACATGAAACTGCACTCCCTGAATTGCATTAACGATTTAGCGGCTTGAATCCGCTGCTTATCTGGTATGAGCAGCGCGCTTTGCAGAAATTCATTTTTGATACAGGTCTTTTCTCAAACGTCGTAATAGTCCGTTCGCGACAAGCGTTCGTGACGGGGTAATTGTGGTTAAAATGCCGGCCCTTTTGCTTGCCGACCGTGACCGATGAACCCTGAAGCCCTCGCCACTCTCCACGCCCATTTGTTGCCTGCGCTCGCGGCGGCACCGAGCGAAACCCGCCGCCTGTTCCATGGCCGCGGCCGCTGCTGGCCGGGGCTGGAACAACTGACGGTGGACTGGTTGCAAGGCGTGGTGCTGGTGTCGCTGTTCAAGGAGCCAGCCCCTGAACAGCTGGAAGACCTCAAGCGCTTGTTACTGGACATCAGCGGGTCGGCGCAGTGGCAGCAGTCCGGCGCGCATACCCTGTTGATCCAGCATCGTTACCTGCCGCAAAGCACTGCCGAATGGTTGCTGGGCAACGAGATCGATGAAATGACCATCGTCGAAGGCGGTTTGCAGTACCGCGTCGATCTCGGCCGCAAGCAGAACGCCGGGCTGTTTCTCGACATGCGTTACGGGCGTAACTGGGTGCGCGAACAAGCGGCGGGCAAACGCGTATTGAACCTGTTCGCCTACACCTGCGGCTTTTCCGTGGCAGCCATTGAAGGCGGCGCCAGCCATGTGGTCAACCTGGACATGTCCCGCGCGGCACTGAGCCGTGGCCGCGACAACCATCGGTTGAACGGGCATGACCTGAGCAAAGTCAGTTTCCTCGGCCACGACCTGTTCAAGTCATGGGGCAAGGTAATCAATAGTGGCCCGTATGATCTGGTGATCATCGACCCGCCGTCATTCCAGAAAGGCAGTTTTCTGCTGACCAAGGATTACCAGCGGGTGCTACGCCGCTTGCCGGAGTTACTGACGGCTGAGGGTGTGGTGCTGGCGTGCATGAATGATCCGGCGTTCGGCTCGGACTTTTTGATTGACGGCGTGACGCAGGAGGCGCCGAGTCTGCGCTTTGAGCAGCGCCTCGAGAATCCGCCAGAGTTCCCGGATATCGACCCTGAAAGCGGCCTCAAGGCCCTGGTCTTCCAACGCACCACCTGACACTACAAACTCCATCGTGGGAGCGAGCCTGCTCGCGAAAGCGGTCTGTCAGTCGCCAGTGATGTTGCCTGATCTACCGTATTCGCGAGCAGGCTCGCTCCCACAGGTTTATGTGCACGCCCGATGATCTTTAGTGAGGGCGCAGCAACAGCGCAAACAACTCGCCATGCCCGGTCACATTGAGCTTGTGGTAAAGATTGCGCCGATGGACTTTGACGGTCTCCGGCGAAATGCCCATCTGCTGGGCCATCGCCTTGCTGGAAAAGCCTTGCAGAATCAGCCGCGCCGTTTCGACTTCGCGCTCTGTCAACCGCGCATCAAACCGATCAAGCAACGTCGCCAGATCGCCGACCACCACGTCAGCCACCGCACCCTGCGGCGGCAACAACTGCACATGCCGGCGCATCGCCGCCAGCACCCAATCGCGCACGCACAACAGCCTGCCCTGCTCCGCCAGATCAAACGTCCGCGCCCGCCCCAGCGACAAGCCGAGCACACCGCCCTCGACGTTGATCATGAACTGCAACTCGTCCTCGCCCACCACCGAACGAAAGTAGCTCAGGTAATACTCGCTGTGCAGAAACTGGTCCGGCGCCACCGCGGCCAGGCTGTGCAAACCATCGGTGATGCCGGTGGTGGCAGCTTGATAAAACGGATCGAGCAGGTACATCCCGGCGCTGTAACTGGCCAGTTCTTGCTGCTCGTCAGCGCGGCCCTTGCTGTCGAAGTCGATCAGCAATTGTGGCGCCTGACCGGCCTTCATCAGCGCCACCAGCGCATTGTCCAACGGCACCAGCAAGCGCAAGGTGTCCACCAGCGCGCGCCAGAAACCGTCCTGCCCGACACCGGCAAACACCCGTGCCAGGCTTTGATGCACCGGCAACTCCTGCAACAACGCGTCCACGCACTACCCCTTTTGAGTAACCCATGATGGGAATGGGTCAGGCGAGGTCCGGCCGATAGGCTGACCACTCCTGTTCATCACCGGCCTGCACAGGCCAGGAGTGCCGCATCATGCTTCGTCATCGTGGCTATATCAACTTGGGCCTGCTCGCCTGTCTTGGCGCGGTAACAGCCGCCAACGCCGCCGATGCGCCAAGCGTGCATGTCTACAACTGGTACGACTACATCGGCCCGAACACGCTGCACGATTTCCAGCGCGACAGCGGCATTCAACCGGTGTACGACACCTTCGACAGTGCCGAGGTGCTGGAAGGCAAATTGATGACCAGCCGCAGCGGGTATGACGTGGTGGTGGCGAGCAACTTCAGCCTGCCGACGCTGATCAAGGCCGGCGCCCTCGCCCCGCTGCCGCGCGATCAACTGTCGGGCTGGAAGAACCTCGACAATGATCTGCTGGCCAAACTGGCCAACAACGATCCGGGCAATCAATACGCGGTGCCGTACCTGTGGGGCACCAACGGCATCGGCTACAACGTCGATAAAGTGCGCGCCGCACTGGGCGACAAGGCGCCGGTGGATTCGTGGGATCTGGTGTTCAACGCAGACAACCTCGCCAAGCTTGGGCAGTGTGGCGTGGCGATGCTCGATTCGCCGTCGGAAATGCTCCCGGTGGCCCTGCATTATCTGGGGTTGCCGCCCAACAGCACGAACCCCGAAGACTATAAAAAAGCCGAGGCGCTGCTGCTCAAACTGCGCCCGCACATTGCCTACTTCAACTCGTCGAAATTCATCAGCGACCTGTCCAACGGCAACATCTGCGTGGCCGTTGGCTGGTCGGGGGCGATGCTCGAAGCCAAGACCAATGCCGAGCAGGCCGGCAACGGCGTGAAGATCGCCTACAGCCTGCCCAAGGAAGGCGCGCCGGTGTGGTTCGACACGCTGGTGCTGCTCAAGGACGCGCCAAACCGGACGCAAGGCCTGGCCTTTATCGATTACCTGCTGCGCCCGGAGGTGATTGCGCCGGTCAGTGATCACCTCTCCTACCCGAACGGCAATCGCGCGGCCACGCCGCTGGTGGCTGCAGCCACACGCGACAACCCGGCGGTTTATCCGTCTGCCGCTGCCATGGCAACCCTTTACACCCTTGAGCCGCTGCCCAAAGCCATCGAGCGCGTGCGTACGCGGGTGTGGAGCAAGGTCAAGAACGGCCAGTAAACCCTTTTGAACATTTCACAAATCCCGGTGGGAGCGAGCCTGCTCGCGATAGCGGTGGATCAGGCACTGAACGTATTGAAAGTGCCGACGCCTTCGCGAGCAGGCTCGCTCCCACAGAGGCGGTGAACAACCCTGCATTTTTTAGAGAGACAGAAACCCATGAAACCACGTGCCCGAGACCTCGACATCCGCATCGGCCAACTCACCCCCGGCCCGCTCAACGCCATCACCGATGTGCCCGGCGTGCGCGTCGGCCACAGCAACGTGCGCGGTCGCAGCAGCGCCGGTCGTGATATTTGCACCGGCGTCACCCTGATCGAACCGCGCTTGGGCTCGACCAACCAGCAACCGTGTTTCGCCGGTGTGCATGTGCTCAACGGTAATGGCGATGCAACCGGGCTTGAGTGGATTCGCGAGGCGGGTTTGCTGACCAGCCCGATTGCCTTCACCAACACCCACAGCCTCGGCGTGGTACGTGATGCGCTGATTGCACTGGATCGTCAGCAACAGCCGGACGACGGCCGCCTCTACTGGAACATGCCGGTGGTCTTGGAAACCTACGACGGCCTGATCAACGACATCAACGGTTTCCACGTCCAGCCCGAGCATGTCGCTGAAGCCCTGCACAACGCCGTCGACGGGCCTGTACAGGAAGGTGCCGTGGGCGGTGGCAGCGGCATGATCTGCCATGAATTCAAGGGTGGCATCGGCACCGCATCGCGCCAATTGAGCAGCGCTCAGGGCGGCTGGACGGTGGGGGCGATCGTCCAGGCCAACCACGGCATTCGCAGTGAATTGCGCGTCGATGGCTACCCGGTCGGGCGCTATATGGAGCAGGTCGATTCGCCGTTTCTCCGGGCCTCACTGCCGCATCCGGGCATGGGCTCGATTGTGGTGTGCCTGGCCACCGACGCACCGCTGCTGCCCCATCAATGCACACGCCTGGCGCAGCGTGCCAGCCTCGGTCTGGCGCGCACCGGCGGTGGCAACGAAGACCACAGCGGCGACATCTTCATCGCCTTCGCCACCGGCAACGCTCACGTCCCGCCCGCCGCCTACGAAGGCAAAGGAGCGCCGACCTGTGATGGTTTGCGCATGGTCAACAACGACCACATCAGCGAGTTGTTTTTGGCGGCGACCGAAGCGGTTGAAGAAGCCATCATCAACGCCCTGCTCGCCAGCGAAAGCACCGATGGCAACGGGCATTCGGTGCCAGGGCTGGATGCCGCCACCTTGCTCGCCGCCCTAGACAAGGCCGGCTGGCCCGGCGCCCGTTAAACGCGCCTCTGTAGGCGCTGCCACAGGCTGAGATCTTTTGATTTTGATGTTAAAAAACCAGCTCAAAAGATCGCAACCCACCGCAGCGTCCTGCGTATTTCAATTCGGGATGTTTAAAGGTTGTTTCGAATTTGCAGAACCTTCCCACAATGTTTTCAGGTTGTCCGTCGGACGTCAGGTCTCTAGCCTGTGCTCGTCGCTGCCAATTCAGCGATCGGGACTGGAAACCCCGTGGGACTGCAGAACGCAAAAGCGCCATTCATGACGTATGATTGCGCACCTTTTTGGTGTGCACTTTGTTATGGCGGCTGTGCGTGGGGGACCTTCGGGTCGTCCGGGTTTCTCTGCTCCCCGGGTTTCCAGCCTTGCGTACAGCTGCCACCCATTCGACCGGAAGCCGAATGGGTCAGCTCCACAGCTTAGAGAGAGAAGAACACCATGAAAAAACCAACACCCAACCCGCCAGAATCCGAAGCCAGCACCGACACTACATCCCCCTACGCTTCAGTCGACAGCAAAAAACTCCACGAAGCCGCCGACCGCGCCCTCGATTACTACCTCAATCCCACTGCCGGCATCATGTCCAGTGCCAACGAGCCGGAGTCCATGTACTTCGCCAACCCCAGGTACAACACCGAATCCCTGCTGGCCAACGCCAGCGAAACCCTCGGCTCGGCCAGCGAAATGCTCAACAACTTCGCCGCAACCCTGCCGCCCTCCCATCGCAAAACCGCTCTGGGCATCGCCCAAGTCGTGATGCTGGGTGAACTGGCCGTCAACCAGGCCCTCGATCACGTAGAACTGCAACCTTAGGCAACGCCCTCACCACAGTTTTCCCAGGCCAAGAAAACGCGCCCCAACGTCAGGGGTCGCGTTTTTTATTTCAATCCGCAAGTTCCGTGGATAACCTGTTGTCGATCATTCCACGCAGAGCGTCGACATGATCAATACGCCGCAAAATTTTCATGCACGTTGATTTACCAGCCATGCTCGAAGGGATGCCGAGGCGCAAAGTGATAAGGATTATTTTTACGAACAGACAACTTAGTCTGTGGGTGGTGGCAGTTCTATTGGTCAGTGCGATTTTTATGGCTTTTCTGATGCTTGGCGATGCTTCAAACCGTCATGTCATGAAAATGATCAAAATTGAAGAACCGTTGCTGATCGAAGGTCCGAATGGCGACGAGAATTACTATGTCCTGCCTCTGGGGACCATGCTCTATCACGATAAAAGCTTTCCTGAAGGGCATGATCGCTATGTGGTTTATCTCAACCATAAAGGTGCTATTGCCCACAAAGAAGTACCGATGAAACCTGAGTATGGCGGTTCCTTTATTGATCCACTCTGGGTGGCCAATGTTGATTCGGACAATTTGAAAGAAATTTTCAAGCGTTTCCCGCTTTCCAAAAAAGACATCGCCGCCGCCATCAAAGCCAATGAAATAACCAAGGATGACCTGGCCGACATTATTCGCTCGATGCCAGATTGACCGACTCTGCAGGAGCTGCCGCCGGCAGCTCCTGCAGGGGATCAGCTATTTGGAAATAGTCTGCGCTTCAGCACTCAGTGCACGGTCAGCCGCTGACGAACAAATTCTTCGGTATGCCCGGTGGTTTGATCGAGATGCCGGTCACGCTGTTTCTCGGCATCGAGCATCGCCCGTTTGCCGTTTTTCTGTAGCAGATAGGTGTGGATCTGCTGCACCTCCAGCGAACGGTAGATCGGCATGGTGTCGATGAACCCGTGCAAGCCGTTGCTGCGGTAATGCCGCGTGCTCATCAGCACTTGCGTCTCGCGTTGACCGATCACTTCAAAGCCCAGCGCCTCGAAATACGGGACCTTGCCGACGGTGCAGGCCAGTTCGGCGTGGGGATAACGCCCGACCATTTCAGCGATCATCGTCCGCGCCACGCCCTGACGCCGATGCCCTTCGCGCACGGCCATGTAGGCGACGCTGCACGCCTCCCAATCGCCCTGCACCGGCAGGTATAACAGGAAGCCGATCACCTGCTCCGGGTCGCTTTCATCGGTTGCAACCAACAATTCCACCTCAGTGCCCTTCTCGCCGTTCAACGCCTCCAGATACAGGTGCACCTCATAGCCCACCGCGTACTGATAGACGTTGTACAACAGGTTGCTCGGGCCCAGGCCTACGGCGCTGATGTCGGTCAGGTAGTCGACGACCATTTGCAGGATCTGGCTGTTGACGCCCTCGGGGCATGGGGACTTGTAGTGGGTGATGCGTGGCATGGCGGCTAAACTCCGGCGGAAAACCGCGACATCATACCTTGTGGGGTGACCTCACTGCTGGGGCGCCACGACCCTGAACTTGATCGCGATGTCCCTGGACACCACGGTATCCGCCCACTCCCCCGCGCCGAGGCCGAACTCGTCGCGTTTGAGCAGCAACTCACCGTCGAAAATGCCAATTGCGCTGTCGGGCTTCAACGTCACCGGTACCTGCACCGCACGGGTGATGCCTTTGAGGGTGAGTTGCCCGGCGATCAGGTAGCGGTTCTCGGCCAATTGCGTGAACTGGCTGGATTCGAATAGCGCCACCGGGAATTGCTGCGTGTTGAACCACGCCGGTTTCACCAGTTCAGTGTTGGCGTCTTCGCTGCCGGCGTCGATGCTGTTGAGGTCGATGTGCAAGGTGGCATGGGCGCTGGCGAGGTCATCGGTGTTGAAGTCCAGCGTCGCTTCGAACTTGCCGAAGGTGCCGTACATCCGCGAGCCCATCTGGTTGTAAGTGAAGCTGATCTGACTGGCGGTGGTGTTGACGCGGGTGTACTCGACGGCCTGCACGGCAGGACTGGCGCACAGGCACAACGCGGCAGCCAGCAGCAATCGGATCGACATGGCATTCTCCGGGCAGCGCGGCCGTCGAGGGACTCGATTGACTTAAGCAAACAACCGGCTGTTGCGCCAGCCCCCGAATACTCGACCTACAAGGTTCAAACCAGGCGTTCGATTTTCTGGTGCTGCCAGACCAGTTTGTAATACAAGGTCTGCAACACCAGCATGCCCAGATACGCCACCGGAAACGCCATCCACACACCCTGCAAACCATACTGGCCGTCCAACCAATACGCCGCCGGCAACTGCACGCCGACCACGCAGACAATCGCAATCACCACCGGCACCAGCACCGTGCCGCTGGCGCGCATGATCCCGCCGATGATCGCCTGGAAGCCAAACACCAACAGACTCCACAACATGATGTGCAGCAGATGTTCCGCCATCGCCCGGGTCGAATCCTCGGTCAGGAACAAACCGAGCAACCAGTGCGACAACAGGTAACCGAGCACAATCAGGCCACCGGTCAGGCACACGTTGATCAACAGACCGGTGCGCAGGATCGGCCCCATCCGTTCCAGCCGCCCGGCCCCGATGGCCTGCGCGCCGAGGATCGATGCGGTGATGGCAATCGACAACGCCGGGAACTGCACATAGTTGACGATCTGCGTCACCGCGCCGTAAGCCGCCGTGGCTTGCGAGCCGTGCTGGTTGACCAGCGCCAGAATCACCAGCTCCGACAACGACAGCACAATCATCTGCACGCCGGTCGGCAGACCGATGCGCAGGACCTTGCCGAGAATTGCTGCGTCGAGGCGTAGCGCGGCAAAAAACGCCCGATCCGGCGCCAGCGGATGGCCCTTGCGAATCAGCCGCCATGAAAGCCACGCCATCGCCGCCAGGTTACCCGCAAGCCCCGCGAACGCGGCACTCTGGATCCCCAGTTGCGGCAAACCGAACCAGCCACGAATCAACGCCGGTGTCAGCGCCAGCCCGACACAGGTCGACACCACCAGCGCCAGCAACGGCGACAGCGTGTCGCTCACCCCACGCAGCAACTGCGTGAACAGCACAAACACCAGCAGCGACGGCAAGATCCACATCATCACGTGGGCATAGGCCTCCGCATCATCCAGCACATCCGCCGGCGTGCCCAAACCGGTCAACGCCTGCCGTGCAAACACACTGCCCAACACCGCCGCCACCAACCCGATCAGCACCCCGAGCAACAGCGTCGCCCCGGCAATCGCCTTGACCATGTGCGGCTCGCGCGCGCCCCACGCCTGCCCGATCAACACCCCGGCGCCCGCGCCCAGGCCGATCACCAACGCAATAAAAAAGAACACCACGGGAAACATGCCCGACACCGCCGCCAGCGCCTGAGTGCCGAGCATCTGGCCGATGTAGATGCTGTTGACCGTACCCGACATCGATTGCAGAAAGTTGGACAGCACCATCGGCGCCAGAAACAGCAGGTAGGTTTGCCAGAGCGGTTGGGTGACGCTGGGGGTTTGCATTGAAAGAGATCCATCTCGACGATGTGAGGTGATGAAGGATAGCTTCGGTGAGTGGGCGGCGGGGGGCAATTATCATTTCAGCCGGGCGTTGATTGTTGCGTTCATTGCCTGTGTAACTGGCATGGTTATGTGGTTGTCCATTCACGGCTGTGGTAAACAAAATCCCGTTAATGCCATCCATTGAGGTTCTGTTCATGCCCCGCTTTCCAAAACTGCTGACCAGCGCTTTTCTCGCTCTGCTTGCCAGCAGCTCTCACGCTGCAACGTCTGCTCCGGCTCCGAAGGCCCTGAAGCCCTTGCTCACGACATTAAACGAACGCCTGAACATCGGCGATCTGGTTGCGTTGACCAAATGGGACAGTGGCAAGCCGATCCAGGACAGCCCCCGTGAAGCGCAAGTCATTGCCAATACCCGCACGCTCGCCTCCGAGCGCAAGCTCGACCCGGAGGAGGTGGCACAGTTGATCGCCGCACAAATGGAGGCCAACAAACTGGTGCAGTACGGTTTGCTCGCGCAATGGCAGGCGGCCGGTGCCGCGCCGGACACGCCGCGCCCGGATCTGGGCAAGCAGATCCGCCCGCACCTGGATGAGCTGCAAACCCGGTTGCTTGCGCAATACGCCGACTTCTTGCCTTATCGCCATGATCAAAATTGCCCGGTCTGGCTGGCCAAGGCGCGCACGGGTCTGACCCACGATGCGCTGCATGAGTTGGCTTTGGTGCGCGCCACCGGTGAGCTGTGCATTCGGCCGACGTCCCCGTAATCCGGCGCTCAGGTAACCATCGCTGGCGTTGATAGTCACCATCACGTCAATGAAGTTCTCATAAAAAATCCGCGGCGTAAGATCGGCTCCATACCCACCTACAACACCCCGGAGCACACGATCATGAAACGCCAAATCCTTCTCAGCATCGCTTTCTCGGTTTTCGCAGTTAACGCTTTTGCCGCAACCGCGGCTCACACCACGGTCGCTGAAGGCGGCTCGGATCGGTTGATTGAAAGTCGTGTGGCTGAGGGTGGTTCGGATCGTCTGATCGAACGCCGTGTGGCTGAGGGTGGTTCGGATCGTCTGATCGAACGCCGTGTGGCTGAGGGTGGCTCGGATCGTCTGATCGAGCGCCGTGTGGCCGAAGGTGGTTCGGATCGTCTGATCGAGCGCCGTGTGGCTGAGGGTGGTTCGGATCGTCTGATCGAACGCCGTGTAGCCGAAGGTGGCTCCGATCGTTTGCTTGAAAGTCGCAACGCGAGAGTGTCAGATTTTTTGTGTGCGGGCCGGTAATGGCCTGCCGTCAGGCAGGCCGGGTTTTACCAGGTCGGCCTGATAAATCGATCTCCGTACAGAATCGCAAATTGGTTCATCGCACTCTTCCAG
>NZ_FYDT01000097.1:0-3978 GCF_900187585.1 Pseudomonas sp. Irchel 3E19 | reverse complement strand
AATTCATCCGTTATTCGGGCAAGGAGATGGATGTCAGCGGCCTTTACTATTATGGCGCGCGTTACTACGCGCCGTGGTTGCAACGCTGGATCAGCCCTGACCCGGCGGGGGATGTGGACGGGCTGAACTTGTATGGGTTTGTGGGGAACAATCCGTTGCGTTATTTCGACAATGGCGGCACGACGAAAACGCCCTCGGAACACAAGGCAATAATCGCGGAGGAACTGGCGTTTCTGGATCCGATTGCGGACACCATTAGAAGCGTGGGAAAAACGTTGGGGGACTTGACCTCACCCGCAAGTTTTCGAGTAAAGATCCTGAAAAATTTTATCTATCTTTCTGGTCGAGCGGCCGTTGGATTTTTCAGCGGCTATACCACTACCGGGATGCTTCCATCCAGTATTCCGGGAGAGTTGCAAGGGCTGAGCGTCGGTAATGAAACCGCAGACAACGTCAATTCTGTCTATGCGCAACTTGCATCAAGTCTTGATGTTCCCATCTTGCCGCGTGCTTCAGATCTCAATGTACAGTCACTGCGTGATCAAAGCTCTGGAAAGTCTGCCAGCCCTTTAAACAGTTACACCGTTGCTCCGAAAACATGGCAGGAAAGATCGGAAAATATAAGAACATTGTTCAGCTTTGGACGTGACACAGTGGGCGGCGCCCTGTTTCCCGGCGTATCGGAGTTAGCTGAACTCTTCAAAATATCCAAGGACGCCACCAAAGCGGAACAGTTACTAACCAAGTTTGAAATGGATATGTATGACTCGATGCTCGACAGTCTGAGCGAAGGTATCATCGCATCATCAAAAGCCGCACATGCTTCGTTTAACGCATTAGGCGTAGAGCAGGTTTATACGAGCACTGCAGATTATATGAAAGACATTGGGCAAGGCCGTGTGTTGGCCTCCAACTCTAGAATGGCTCAGCGCTCGACAGTCGACAACTACACAGAACGTGCATTGCGGAGCATCACCGAAACCAAAGCCGTACTCACCCGATATCGCACATATGTCGCAGAACAAACAATAAAGCGTGCGGCATAACCATGCAGACACAATCAAAGTCTGTGTACCCTTCTACTCCGCGAATCAGTGCTTGGGATTCACGCTCTTTGCCTGTCAAAGAACTGGTTTACCTGCGTAGGGTTGCCAGTGATATACCGGTCGCTCTGATAAACCGTCAGCACCATAACGCTGCAGGTCGCTTGGTGAAGCGATGGGATCCCCGCCTGGCGACCCCAAACCTCACGACGGTCTACGGCCTGGGCGGTGAAGCGTTGATGTCCGACAGCGTCGACGCCGGCTGGCGCCTGAGTTTACCGGGGCTGGCCGGTGAAGCCCGGCAGCGCTGGGAGGAAAACGGCAACCATTGGCGCACGACCTTCGACACGCTTTTACGCGTGGTGGCGATCGAGGAAAAGGCTGTCAATGTCGAGACGTTTACCTACGCCGATGCCAACGCCGACCCTGCGTACAATCTGCGCGGCAGATTGATTCAACAGGAGGACGCAGCGGGTTTCCTGCAACCCGATAACTACGCCCTGACCGGCCAGCCAATGGATGAAACCCGCGTCTTTCGTAATGACGAACGTTTCACCACTCAGCGTGTATTCAGCCCCCTCGGCGCGGCGCTGGAGCAGACTGACGCCGGCGGCCATCGACACACGTCACACTACGGTCTGGCCGGGCATCTCAAACAGCTGAAGTTGCTGATCAAGGGTGCGCCTGAATCAATAGATGTTTTGCTCGACACGCAATACAACGCCGCCGAACAGATCACCGAACAACTGGACGGCAATGGCGTATGCAGCCGCTGGACTTACGATCCAGCCGATGGCCGATTGCATACGCAGTCCAGCTGCAAAGACACTGGGGAGATGTTGCAAAACTTCGAATATTTTTACGACCTGGTCGGCAATATCATCCGTATCGAGGATCACGCCTTTGAGGCGGTTTACTTTGCCAACCAGCGCGTTGATGGCCATCGCGATTTTGGCTATGACTCGCTGTACCGGCTGACCAGCGCCAGCGGTTACAACGACGCCACGCCCCCGGGCTTCCCGGGGCTGCCAACGCCGAGCGACAAGAAAAACCGCCTCAACTACACCGAGACTTATGATTACGACCTGGGCGGCAACCTGATCAGAACCGTCCATGTACGAGACGGCGCCAACCGTACCTTCGAGATGGCCATCGACCCAAACAGCAACCGCGGCGTGCGCTGGAAGCCGGGCGATCCCCCGCCGGAGTTCGACAAACTGTTCGACCTTCACGGCAACCTCAAGGCCTTGCAGCCGGGCCAGGACTTGCAATGGAACGCCCGCGACGAGTTGGCCAACGTCACCCTGATCCGCCGCGACGACGGGCGCCACGACGCCGAACACTACCTTTACAGCCAGGGCGCGCGGGTGTTCAAACGCCACGAAACCTTCACCGCCACCGCCGAACACATTCACCAGGTTCATTATCTGCCGGGCCTGGAAATCCGCAGCAAGAACAATGGCGAAGAACTGCACGTCATCAGCGTCGGCAATGCCCGCTGCCTGCATTGGGTGACAGGACAACCCGCCGACATCCCCAACAATCAACTGCGCTACAGCCTCGAGGATCACTTGGGGTCTTGCACGATGGAGCTGGACCAGAACGCCCGAATCATCAGCCAGGAAGGTTATTACCCGTTCGGCGCGACCGCGTGGCTGACGGCTAAATCGAAGACTGAAGTCAGCTACAAATTCATCCGTTATTCGGGCAAGGAGATGGATGTCAGCGGCCTTTACTATTATGGCGCGCGCTACTACGCGCCGTGGTTGCAACGCTGGATCAGCCCTGACCCGGCGGGGGATATCGATGGTTTGAATCTGTTTGTGATGGCTGGCAACAACCCCTTGCGATACATCGACTCAGGCGGAACGCATAAGGAGGAAACACTCGCCCACCAATCATTAATCGAATATTCAAACGTGTTATCGCAGGTGAACAGCGAACTGAAAAAACTCAACCACCAGCTCTACAACCTCACGCGCACCCGTGACCTGTACAAAACTGCAGGCAAGAAGCTGATGTTCAGTCTGGCCACCTTCGTCGCCACCATTAACGCCGGAGCAGTGGGCGCCACCGTAGGCGGTGCCGTCGGTAGCGTAACGGGGCCCGCTGCGCCGGTCGCTGTTCCCGTGGGTTCGGCGATTGGCGGCATACTGGCCGCCGAGGCGACAGGCAAAGTGATGGAGAAACTGGGAGAAGAAACCACGCTGGGCTACTCGATCATGCCCGACCCGGCGGCGCTATCAGTGAAAAACCTGAAAGCCAAGTCATCCGCGACACCGTTCTCGCTAACCGGCGTCGTCAACAGTTTCAATCCGCAGACGTCGTCAGGACTCATTAAAATCGGCATCGAAACGACCGCACGCACCGTCGGCAAACACCTGAATGTGAAATACCTGAAACCGGCATTGAACGTTGGTAAACAGATGGCTCAACTGACCGAAGCCCTTAACGATTGGTGGGGGCAAGCTGACCTCGATCAAGTGAGCAGCCGACTGGTAGAGCTGAGCAGTTTTCTTGATAGCGAAGAAGCTAAAGCAATGCTGCACTACGACGCTCTGCAGACAGACACACCCGCACCCGTGAAGCTGACAGGAATCGCTCAGATGCCGGAGAAAATGGATCTTTCGACACTCCAGCAAGAAATGAAAGTAGCGCGCAGTGCAATCAAGCAGTCACATAATCTGCTGGGCAGAGTGTCAGCCTATCTGGCAGAGAAACAGGCCGCGGCATAAGTCCATGAGCGATATCCGTTCGCACCGACGCACCCCCATTCTCAAGGCAAGCGACAGCCGTGGCTTGCCTGTGCGCCAAATCGCCTATCTGCGCACGCACGCCGAAGTTCCGGCCACCGCGCTGATCACCCGTCAACACCATGACGCTGCCGGTCACTTGGTGAAGCAATGGGATCCCCGCCTGGCGACCCCGAACCTCA
>NZ_FYDT01000098.1:0-3325 GCF_900187585.1 Pseudomonas sp. Irchel 3E19 | reverse complement strand
TTGGCACCCACCACAGGAAGGGAATCGGGTGGCGTGGGGCGTCAGATCGATCTGGAGGGCATCACCATCAGGCTTGATCGTGACGACAGAAAAGCCCTCCCAAAAAGGAAGGAAAGTATTAATATCGCGCATAAGAACGCCGGTTTGTTAGATGTGTTTGCTCGCACGAACATCATCAATCAAATCGGCGTTCTTGTTTCTGTGTTTCCCGGGATTCCGTGAAGAACCTTTTTTTTTACATCAGCAAACGTATTGCGGGCGCGCTTCAGGTGTCCTGGTTGTCCTGCTCGATCAAGATCATTGGCGCAATGGTCGTCGCTGCTACCTGCCTGCGGATTGAGCGCACCTGGACTAACAAAGCGAACACCTCAGCGTCTGGATCCGCCTCACTGGTCGACACGGTGTCCAGATAATCAGTCAGCGCTCGTAATTGGCGTTCCTTCAGGGCCAATAAAGGCTGTCGAAGGGTAACGGCTCCCCGGTGAAAACTGACTGCTAAACTCTGTTCGACTTGAAGGTAGTGGAGGCCCAACATGAACCCATCGCGAGCCGAAAGAGAGGATGGTGGGCGTCGTATGCTGGCTTTATGGCCGCAGCATGTAGCTAGATTTATTCGGGTATTGAGAAAAGCTGGTGTCAGCACAACCGTAACCGAGGTAGCGCAGCTCTGGTGGGCGTTTTCGATGTGGTGGGTTGCTGAATGGTTATATCCTCCGCGCTCTGACAAAGAGCTTTTACATATCCTGCTTCGTGGACTGAGGCGCCTGCCGAGGTCTGATCGGGATTGGGGGCTTAAGTGCCTTGATCGTTACTATGCAGCAGGGGGTAATTGCTCTGCTTTCCCCGTCCCCTGGGACGTGACGCCTGAAGAGTTTGACCTCGCCATCTCACGGTTTCTTCCGTCCCATCGACTTAACCGGAGGGAAGCTTGCACAGTCATTGCCCAACACTACTTCGTCGGTAGGATTAAGCAATGTCCAGAAAACGAATCGGACCTTGCAAAAGTTTGTTTCGTAGCTTCAGCGTACTTTTACCCTGTAGGTCGAGTAGGGCCTGATGGCTATCCCAGATAATGACGGGAGAATAATGGCAGCTGTAGTCCTTCCAGCTCGCCTTTTTGCGACAGTTTTAATTCTCAAGCGTGTGGTGCATCGGGGGCGTTATGCGTTGCTGCGACAGTTTTTCGTGGCATGAGCTCGGCCTGGAAGGCGCGACTTTGTGCATCGGCTGAGACAGCTTTAATTCTCAAAAGCCATTGGTATAGCGGCTGACTAGCTTCGGCTCACATTCAGTGAGAATGGCTGACGTTTCGGCATGCGCATCTGCTAGCCAGACGAACGGTTTTATTCGTGTAAAATCGAGCTCTTACCTTACGTGCTCGAGGACTGAGCTTGGCTAAATTTCACGTCGACTCTATCCAGGAGTGGCAGTCATTCGAGCACGACGGTGTTGAGTACGATCTCGGCCACCTGTCGTCGCACTTGGTGGTCTTTAAGGCCGATAAACGAGACTTCGAATTTGTTGTGACTTATGGCCTCCACTGCTTCACGAAAGACGACAGCGGCACCAACATTCCGTACCTATACGAAGATGGTCGGCACGGGCAAATGGTCTGCCTAGAGCGCTACGAAGCCTCCAAGCAGCTCAAGGGCATCATAGAGAAGCTCAACGTCGCTACGATCTACCACACTGAAGGTGAGCGGTTTTTCACCATGAGCGTGTTGAACGGCGCTACCGGACTGCTAGAACCGTACAAAGTGTGCTTAGCGTTTTTTCGCGAACACCGATTGCTGCGGATTCACGTCACAAGCGCGTATTTCGCACGCACAGGCGAAGGTTCACCGGATACCCCGATCAACAAGAAGGGGTTTAGTGTCTTCAAGGTCGCGATGGATACGCAAAATAAGCCTAAGGGCCAATGCCCCAAGGAAGTACGGAATCGGCCGAGAGCGCAAAAGTGAAGAGCCAGAAACGGCGAATCCCGCTCTAGGCGGGATTCTCAGCCGTCGATTGCATGCGTTCGACGGGGCAGGACACTGTTACCTGGCACTGGGCCATCTGACTTTCATCAGAAGCGGGGTGCGATCCGAAGATCCCTGTAACCACCCTGTGGTTCACGCCTAGGCGCAGAAGAATAATAGTCAATCCATAATAACTATGTCAACCATGCTGACACCTCGTGAATCCATTCCGGCCCGATCATCCCTCAGCAATCGTTCAGAACTATCCTGACATGGCCCCTCAGCTAAGCACCAAGTGGAGATCAACGATCCATTCCAGTTCCAAATGGATTCCCTTCGATATCCACATCTCCCATCATCGGCAAGCCAGTAGCGGGGTTTGTCATCTTGAACGTTTCTTCTGGCCCACCCATCACATTTCTGTTTGTTCTGACCGGCGAATGCCCCATCCCCGGATCTACGTGCTGAGCATTGGCGATAAGGATGTACAACAATGCAAATACGCCTCCAACTGTGCAGATCCCAAGCGCGTTCTCTGTACTACCATGCATCGTGAAGTAGACAGCACCGTAAGCAGTAGCGGCGCCGAGGACGAACGAGGCGATCGACAAATCTTTGCCTTTAACACGAGCCATTACAGAGATCATAACGAAGACCATCCCTGTCACTGCAGCAAGAAACTGACCAGCCCCCTTCCCTTCTTCTTTGACTGCCCAGACCATAGCTAAGGCGAGCCCAAGCTTGATCAGGCCCATGATCAATGAGGAACCAGTCGCTTTATCAATCTTACGCAGGACATTCTGAATCGCATTCACTGCGTAATGCGCGGGACTTTCCCAAGGCAATATTTCACTATTTGCCTGATCTAAGTACTCTGCTTTGGTCGACACACTTTCTTTCAGCTCATCGGCCATATTGATGAAATCAGCCGCCAGTGCCTGGTCAGCGCCCCTTGATTTGGCATTGCTCAAAATGGCAGCCATCGAACGAAGCAGAAGATTTTGGTGGTCGCTCAAGCCTGGAGTTACCCCGATGAACCGGGTGATGGACACCCGCACAGATAGAGCTGCCTCAATGTGTGGACTTGCCCCTACAAAACCGGACACCAACTCTCCGTTAAATTGATGCAGCTGCCAAGCGCCTGAACTCCCTCGGTGAACGGTAGTTCAAGGCGCTGTGCGGATGCTGCTCGTTGTAATGTTCGAAGGCAATTGCCAGGTTACGCAACGCCGTTTCTCGATCCGGCTTGGGCATGTGCGCCACGTAGTCACGCTTGATCGTCTTCACGAAGCTCTCGGCCATGCCATTACTCTGCGGGCTACGCACTGGTGTGGTCACCGGCTGCAAGCCGATCTGCCGAGCAA
>NZ_FYDT01000100.1:0-2708 GCF_900187585.1 Pseudomonas sp. Irchel 3E19 | reverse complement strand
ATGGCGAAGCCATGGACTATCTGCAGAAACTGAGCTTCCTCGGCGCCACGGGTATCGATGTGGCGTTTGCCTATGTGCGTGGGTATGCCATTGTTAAAGGGATATTTGATGCGCTGACCGAGGGTGGGCGTGGGGGGGTGATTGCTTACTCAATCGTCACCGACAAAAAACAGAAAGAGATGCAGGAATGGGTATGTAACTTGCAGCCACAGGCACTTGGACCGTTGCTGTTGACCCTTAGCTCATCTCCTGAACCTTTTTCAATAGAAGAAGACCAGGACAATAAAAGCGTCAAGGAAGACGAGGCATATCAACTACAGCAGAGAGCGATCGAACGGTGTTTAGGGTGGATATCATCCAACCCTAACGCTACTTCACAGTTCGAAGAGGCAGTTATACGTATGAATCGGGATGGATTGCGACCACCGCAAGCCGGACTTACATATTGTAAAAACAAATTCAAGCTCGATTCATTTATGGCTGAACGAGTTAAAGCCCTGGACAAAGCCAGTAACGACACAAGAACAATTTATCGCGAGCATGTAGCTAGATTAGGCGCAAGACTAAATGGACACTGTGAGTACAACACCATTTATAACGGCCCGGCTTTCGCTCCAATCCAAGATACAAAAGCAAGCTACAAGGGACCGAACATTGATTAAAATTGCATTATGCCTATTTCTATCCGCCCTTTTTTCCTGCTCAGCTTCTGCGCAATTAACACAAGAACAGCAGTCGAAAAAAGAGAGAGGACTAATTTTGTATCAGCAAAGCGACTGGTACGACTCTCAACCTTTACTAGAAAGTGCTGCCATTGCTGGTGACGAGACAGCCCAATATTACTTGGCAGAGGCGATTCGTCTGAGCAACCGATACACAACTAATGAAGCAAGAAAATGGTATGAAGCAGCTGCGCAACAGGGCAACCTTTACGCAATGCTAAGACTAAGCAGTAAGAGTGACCTCTGTAATGAAATAGAAAACTGCGGTGGCAAGAGTGCAGACGAATGGCGTGAACAAGCAATACAATTAGCTCAAGAACGAGCTAAAAACAACGACACTGAAGCCATGACCGTTTTATTCATCACTAAACAAGGATTCAATTGGTTAGAAATGGCAGCTGAGGCAGGTGATCCTCTAGCTCAGAATACACTCGCAGGAATCTACGAAGATGGGGGCGGTTGGTTCATCGTTCCAGGTAGCCGCGAAAAAACCATTCAAAAGTGGTACAAAGCGTCAGCTGAAGGTGGATATCCCAAAGCAATGTATTTTTATGCCAACTATTTATTCGAACATGGAGGTAAGAAAGAAGAAGTTGCTTATTGGTTAAAAAAATCGGCCGAGGGCGGGTACGTCAGCGCGGTCGGTAATTACGCCCTCAGCGTAGCCCATATACCAAACGATCTAGACTACCCAAAAAACTTGATTGGGGCTTATGGACTAGCCTATCTGATGTCTAAATTCGAGGGTGGCGGGACAGCAGCCGAAGACGGAGAAAGAATGCTCCCAAAAATCACTGAAAAAATGACCAAGGAAGAAATCAAACAAGGTCTTCTATTTGCGGAAGAATGGAAGAAAACGCGCCCACCGCTTTCTTATTTCGTTCCTGTTTACGGCTATTGAGAACTCAACGTGGAATTACTCATTAAATTAGTGACAAGCTTTTTTCTATTAATGCTTGCACCAAATGTTTATGCTACCCAAATGACAAAGAATTTAGCTACGGCCAAAGATCGCGGTATCGCGCTTTACCTTCAAAGCGCTTGGACTTCTTCCCAGTCTTTTTTGCAAACCGTCGCTGAAACGGGCGATCGAGACGCTCAGTACTACTTAGGCGAGGCCATCCGCCTAAGTAATCGCTACATGACAGAGGGAGCCGTGAAATGGTATGAGGCCGCAGCCGAACAAGGACATTCTCACCAGCCACGGGCCGTATTTTTTTGAGATTGAGATCGTCGCGGAACTCGCCGAGTGCGGGGTGGCGGTTCCCGAGTTCGCACTCAGCCCTGACGACCAGTACGCAGGGACCGAGGATTTTCAGGCTTTTATCGAACTGACAAACAAACGCGATGAGCTTGAGAAAAAAATCGAAGCGCGTTATTCCCAATGGGTCTCGGCTACCGGTGGCAAGTCAGCGCCACCCGGAGTGCTCTTTGTCAGCTTGCAAAAGCAGTGGTACGACCTGAACACAGAGGCTGAGCGGATTCAGACCACCGCCGAAGCACGCGTTCGAGCACTGAAGCCTCCCCGCCTCTTCCTCTGGGATGCGGAGAGCTACAAGCCAAAACCCCTCGAACGCCTGGCCAAAACCAACATTCCGCTACGTGAACTCAGCAGCGCCTCTTCGACGACGATCCTGAACCACATCAGCTTGAAACAACTGGCCCAAGCCAGTGGCAACGCGTTTAAGGACCAACTGAAAGAGCTCAAGAGCAGCTTGCCCAAATCGATTGCCAAAGAAGCAGACGACGATCGTGTGTTCAGTGATTGGCTGGAACAGGAAGGCGCGCTGCAGTTCGATGAGAAAGGCCCATGGTTCGATGAACATGGCCTCTTTCTGCCAGATAAATTCTTCGCTGCACTGGAAGCCAAAGGCTACAAAGTCGAAAGCATCAAAGCCGAAGCCAAGAAAAAAAGCTGGGGCGAAAACCTCAAAGCCATGGTTTTCGAAGATAAACAGCTTCGTAACCTCATGCTTTTTGACAACA
>NZ_FYDT01000101.1:0-2594 GCF_900187585.1 Pseudomonas sp. Irchel 3E19 | reverse complement strand
GGGGTGCCGAGGTGGTCGAGCTGGTAGTAGAACGGGCAGGCTTTTTTCGGGCCTTTGCCGTCGAGTAGCGCCAGCGGGCGGAAGGTGCCGGGTTCGTAAACGTAGCTGCGGTACTGGCTTTGGCTGCTTTCGGCGACGAGGTGGTCGCCTTGCCAGAAGAACTCGGTGGTGGTGCCGTCGACGGTTTTGCGGATGCGTCGGCCGAAGGCGTCGTATTGGTACGTCGCGGTTTTGCCGTCGGGACGGGTCAGGCCGATGAGGCGGTGCTGGCTGTCGTAGCGGTATTCGGTGACGAGTTTCTGCGCGGTGCCACGGCGCTCGCGAATCAGGTTGCCGAAGGCGTCGTAGTCGTAATGGCGGTCACCCTGCATCAGCAGGCGGTTGCCTTTTATCTGCGTCGGGCCGGGGCGGTCCTGCATCAGCAGGTTGCCGGCCGGGTCGTGGGCGAAGGACTCCGGCAGTTCGTCGCGCGAATGACGGACGCGGATCAGCCGGTCGAGGGCGTCGTAGCCGTAGGTGCGCTGGCCGTGGCGGGTGTCGGCGATGTGTTGCAGATTGCCGTTGGCGCTGTAGGCATAATCGCGCCGATACAACGAAGCGTGCTCATGGCCTACGGCGTGGGCGAGCAAACGGCCCTGATCGTCGTAGGCATATTCGCTGAGCAGCAGGCCTTGCTGGCGATGCTGTTCGCGACCGGCGCGGTAGACATGCTGCGTCAGTGGCGCGCCGTTGAGGTGGATCGCAGTCAGCGCACCGCCCTTGGCGTAGTGGTAATCGAGCTTGCTGTTGTCCGGCAGACGCTGGCGCTTGAGCTGGCCGCAGGCGTCGTAGGTGTAACGCAGGGTGCCCCAGCCTTGGTGCTCGGTGATCAAGCGATCCTGCAGGTCGTATTCGAAGGCCAGTGGGTGTTTCTGGCCGTCGTCGACGCCGGTTAAACGACCGAGGCGGTCGTAGCGGTATTCGACCTTGATCCCGTCCGGCAGGGTTTTGATCAGCAAGCGTCCGGCGGTATCGCGCTCATATCCGGTGACCAACGTCGAGCCGTCATCGCCGAACTCGGTCTTTTCCAGCAGGTGACCATTGAGGTCATAGGCGTAGGCCGTGCGCCGACCGTCGAAGCCGGTTTCCTGTCGGATCAGTCCGGTGGACGTGTAGTCCAGACGGTACTTTTCGCCGGACTCGTTTTCGATCTCGGTGAGCAGCAGTTGCGCATGGTCGTAGCGGTACTGCACCCGCGTGCCGTCTGGGTTGATCCGCCGCGAAACCAGATGCAGGTCGTCGTCATATTCGTAGCGGGTGATGCGCCCGAGTTCGTCGCGTTCAGCCGTGACTTGACCATATGAGCCGTAGCTGTAGGCGCGGGTGGCCCCGCCCGCAAACGTGGTATGCACCAGTCGGCCCACGGCGTCCCAATGCTGACGCGTGATCGCGCCATGTTCGTCCTGCGTTGTGCTCCGTCGCCCGAGCGCATCGTAGGAAAAACGCCGCACGCCACCGTCGGGCAGCGTCTCTTCAGTCAGTTGGCCGAGGTCGTTCCACACCAGCACATGGCGGCTGGTGTCCGGGTAACGGATCGATAGCAATTGCCCACGGGCGTCGTAGTGGTAATGGCTGACATGACCGTCAGGATCAACCGCTTCGGTGACATCGCCCTGGGCATTGCGCCGATACGTCCACACTGCTTCGCCGCAAGAACGGCTGTGCAGGAAACCGTTGCGGTATTCGTAGGACGTGGGCTCGTCATCCGGCGGAAGCAGCGCGATCAGCCGTCCGACATCGTCGTAGCGGTATTCGGTGATGGCGCCTAAAGGGTCCTGCTCGGCGATCAATCGGCCCTGATCGTCGTAAGCCTTGAGGTGCTCGCCACCGTCAGCCTCGACCTTGCGCACCAGTCGTGCCCGGTCGTCGTGGACGTAGGTTTCTTCGGTGCCGTCGACGTAATGCACCGCAACACTGCCGTCGTCGCTCCAGACATAACGCGTGTTCATCTGCGAGAACGACGCCCAATGGCGCACGCAACGCGCCGACTTCCCGGCCCGTTCCCACTCCCAGAAGAAACTCGCGCCACCGGTTAACTGGCGCTGGAGGATGACGTGTTGATCGTCGTAGTCGTAGCGCTCGCTGTCGCCGACGGCATTACACGCTTCGATCAGGTGCTGATAAGCGTCGTAGCGGTAACTGACGAGGGTTTGCTCAGTCGTCCATTCAGCCTGCTGAAACGACTGATAATCGACGGCCACCAAATGCTGGCGGTCGTAGCGCAGTAATAGAGATCGCCCAGCGCCATTGTCCAAACGCTCAATGCGATCCTGCCGATCCCGCAAAATGCGCAATCGATTGTCATACGCATCACTGATCGCCGTCAGCCGCCCGGTGCGAAAGTGATAAAACCGCGCCGCATCCCCCGCCAGCGCAAGAATCAACTCCTGCGGTTCATCCCCGAGAAAAATCGCCGCCCGCGACAGACTGTTGTGAATCGCCGGCCGCTCGACACTCGGCGCTGGAAACTGAGTGCGACGATTTTCGTGATCCACCCAAACAACAAAATCGCCATCAAACTCCAGCCGATGCGCCAGCGAATGGCTCCAGCCAAA
>NZ_FYDT01000102.1:0-2478 GCF_900187585.1 Pseudomonas sp. Irchel 3E19 | reverse complement strand
CAACGAGCACTCGGCCAAGCCGTTCAAATGGAACAAGACGGCAGAGGCCATCATCAGCTCGGTACATATGGCAAAGCTGAGCGTGATGAAAAATAAGCTAATGAATTAAGCGCTCGGGACACTAGAGCCATTCAAAATAAAAAATTGCGACTAATGTTGATATATTGAAATTTGCGTGCACGGCTGAATAGTGAAGTATTTTTAGAATAGGCTGAGTTAGATGGATCAATCGAGATTTACCAAAGATCTGCCGCATGGCCTGGATGAGCTGGTTATCGAGATGTTGACAAAGATGGGGTTGCCATCCGAAACCGTCCACAACTTGGATGCCCATAGCACTATTGCCATACAGATCCACGATATGCCCGACGTAATGCTATCCTTGATAAATAATCGTTTGTGGCTCTGGAGTCTATTGCCAGGACTTACTGAGTCCCGATTATTGGACGAGGCAGCGGCAGTACTTTCTTTTATCACCACTCCAGTAGAGGGGGTCGAAGGAGGCCAGCTTACCCTTGGTATGGGCGAGCAAGGTTACGAACTGAAGGCCATGGTCGATTTGGATCAACTACAAAAGGAAGATTGGCTACAGATTGTATTTGTTGGTTTCGCAAATCAACTGGCCGCTATTTGTCATTCGCTTCGTTTAGGAGAGTAAATCCATGCCAAACATTTTGGGAGTCAATTCGGGCCAAGGGATTACAGCCCTGTCCCCAGCCTCGGTTTCCCACCAGGCCAGTGCTGGTCAGATTACTGGAGCAACGACCAGTTTTTTAAACGGGCCATCCTCCCAATCCAGAATTGGAGTGATGTACGCCCCCTTTGCGTCGAAGGACATAATGATTATGGCCTTGGGGCAAAATATTCCCAAGGCAGCTCAGGGAAAAGAGCTCTTACCACTGATAGTCAAAAATGATCATGATAAGACAACTTTAGAGCAGTATCGGCAAGCCATGATCCAGCATTATACTGAGAGGAGCCAGTTCCCTAACATAATTGAATCAGAAATGCAGAAGACTGGCTTCGCCCAAGAAGTGTTTCGTGAACAAATAGGGCCGGCGGCCTTCGACAAGGCGATGTCTGGCGCTCTTAAGTTTGGTGATCAGGCTGACATATTGAAGCGTATAGACATCAGAAGTAATGACGGGGGGGAGGCACTGGCTGGGCTGCATCCGCAACAGCACAAATTGTATATCCTTGGTCATGGTGGTCCTGGCATGAACATTCTGGCAGCTGATTCGGCGTGTAATAATGGGATGGTGAGTGCAGCGGAGGTTGCACAGCACCTGAAAGAGGGGGGGCTAAACAAGGATTTCAATGATTTTCGGGTAACTGCCTGTTATAGCGCAGATACTAGATCGCCTACCTCCTTCCACCCCAAGGATCTTGAGCGGGCTGCCCAATCTGATGTTCAGCGGACTGGGTTCTTGGGACTGCTTGGCAAAAAGAAAGTGATGGCTGAACCCTTTGCCCAGTCCTTGAGCAATGAGCTGAAACGAACTGGCTTTGAACGTCCAAGTGTGACTGGCTATCACGCGGCGGGGGTCACTATTTCAGGAGAACATCATTCCCGACGCATCCCGGATAGCCAAGTCAACGATGTACGCTCCTCTACAGTAAGGCAGCGTTTTATTCCTGTCTGATAGATGTAACATTTGATTTTATCGGCTTTTATCACCCTGTACTGATGATATCTAGTGTCCTGATAGGGTAGTTCTTTAATCTAAAAGTCCAGGATTCATTGAACGAAGCCATTTAAATAGGTAAATGAATTAACCATGCAGGACACTAGGGATTCTCCGATCAAGTCAGCACAGGCCATCTGACCTGTGCTGCAATAGCCCTCCGTCCAACTGCCCTCTACAAGCCCGCCATCCCATGAGTCAGATGAGCTTTTCCGATTTCGAATACGCCGGTAAGCGCAAGCAAACCCGTCGCGAGCGTTTCCTGGCCGAGATGGAACAGGTGGTGCCGTGGAGCGGTTTGGTGGCATTGATCGAGCCGCATTACCCAAAGGCGGGCGATCGCCGCAAGCCGTATCCACTGGAAACCATGCTGCGCATTCACCTGGTGCAGAACTGGTTCTCGTTGAGCGACCCAGCCATGGAAGAGGCGCTGTACGAGATCACTTCGATGCGCCAGTTTGCTCGTCTGACGCTCAGCGCTCCGATCCCCGAAGATACGACGATCATGAATTTCCGACACCTGCTGGAGAAGCATCAGTTGGCGGTGGGCATTCTGGAAACCATCAACAATTACAACGAAGGAACTTTTTTATGTTCTGCCATCCACCTGTCCGAACGCGCTTTACAACTGTCCTGATGGCTGAGCTGCTCTTGCTTGCTGGCGCGATGCATGTCCCGACGGCCGTAGCGACCGAGCCTCAAGTTGAGGTGACGCAGCTGCTGAAAACAACGCACTCGTGGGACGGGGTTCAATATCGCACGTATCCAGATGGCCAGCCGGAAGTATCGGTAC
>NZ_FYDT01000104.1:0-1616 GCF_900187585.1 Pseudomonas sp. Irchel 3E19 | reverse complement strand
GCCGCCCCGTCTTCGACGCCGCGCTGTCGCGCAGCAAACTGGGGCTAGAGTAGAAGAGCGCGCGCGGGGCAGAGACCGTCATTAGCACTGGTGTGACAGCACCCGAGTAGGAGAGTGGTCCGCACGGTATCGGCGTGGAGTCGCTGAAGGCACGGCATGCCGTGACCTCGTATAAGAGAGTGAACCCCTTCGCCACCGTGTACCCCGCGCGCGCTTTTCAATCCTGCGAGGAATTGTCATGGCGCGCAAGAACCAAAAACGCTTTGAGATTGTTCATCACGACTGCGCCGGCATCGATGTGGGTAGTCGTGAGCATTGGGTCGCGGTCAATCCTGATCGATCCGACCCGCCTGTTCGTAAATTTTTGACCTTCACCGATGACCTGATCGCGCTGGCCGACTGGCTTGAGTCGTTGAAGATCAAAGTGGTGGCCATGGAGGCGACCGGCGTTTATTGGATTCCTCTTTTCGAAGTGCTCGATGCCCGGGGATTCGAGGTTTATCTGGTCAACTCGCGGGCGACGCGACAGACCTCCGGCCGCAAATCCGATGTTCTGGATTGCCAGTGGATCTGGCAACTGATGACGCACGGCCTGTTGAGCGGGGCTTTTCGTCCAGCCGATGAAATTTGCTCGATGCGCTCGCTGGTACGGCAACGTGCCAATAAAGTCGCCGATCAAGCCAAAACCATCAACCGCATGCAGAAAGCCCTGAGCCAGATGAACATCCAGCTGGCCAATGTTATCAGCGACATTAGCGGCGTGACCGGGATGAAAATCCTCCAGGCAATAAATCAGGGTGAGCGCGATCCTCACGCTCTAGCCGCCTTGCGAGATCGGCGTATCAAGGCAGACCACGCCACCATCGCCCGCAGCCTGCACGGCAATTGGCGCATGGAGCACCTGCATGCACTACGTCAGGAACTGGCGTGCTACGACTTTCTGGAAACACAAATCGCCGAGTGCGACAGGGCCATCGCACAAGCGCTTGAACGACTGCCCGTGCGTCAGGAAGAAGTCCCAGCGGCGTGTAAAGCGCTTCGCAACACTCATCGCTCGGCTGCGCAACAGACGGCCCTGCATCAGGCATTGGGCCAGGTGATGGGCGTGGATTTAACCGCCATCCCTACGATCGGGGTGGATACCGCGCTGGTGCTGGCCAGCGAGTTGGGCCCGGACTTGTCACGCTTCCCGACCTCACAACACTTTTGCTCATGGTTGGGTGTCGCGCCGCCAACCCGAATATCGGGCGGCAAACCTCTTCCGGGCAGAGCACCGAAGGTCATCAATCGAGCGGCTCAAGCGCTCAAGCAATCGGCTTCTAACGCCCGAAACGACAAAAGTTTTATCGGTGCCAGCCACCGGGCACGCTTAAGCAGAATGGATACGGGCTGCGCCATCAAAGCAACCGCCCATCAACTGGCTCGGCTGATTTACGCCATGCTGACCAAGGGACAGCCGTATGTTGAGCAAGGTTTGGAAGCTTACGAAGAAAAAAGCCGCAGCCGGCAACTGCGCGCCTTGGAACGCAAGGCACGCAAGCTGGGGATGCAGTTGGTGATGGCTGGATAGAATTTAGAGCAAAAACAATGCGTTATTTTTTGTTTGATAAGAGCTG
>NZ_FYDT01000105.1:0-1373 GCF_900187585.1 Pseudomonas sp. Irchel 3E19 | reverse complement strand
GAGAGTGTCAGATTTTTTGTGTGCGGGCTGGTAATGGCCTGCCGTTAGGCAGGCCTTCATTTCACCAGTTTGACCTGATGAATCGATCTCCGTACAAAATCGCAAACTGATTCATAGCGTTTTTCCAGTCATGGGCTGCACTGCCCCAGTTGGCGGTGATGTTTTGCAGTGCCAGCCAGATCAGTTTTGTCGCGGCTTCATCGGTTGGAAAGTGGCCTCTTGTCTTGATGATCTTGCGCAGCTGCGAGTTGATACTCTCGATGGCATTGGTGGTGTAGATCACCTTTCGTATGGCCGGCGGGAACACAAAGAACGGGATAACTCGATCCCAAGCGCGTCGCCAGGCTGCAACCACAGTTGGATATTGCTTGCCCCAAGGGCCCGATTCGAAGGCATCCAGAGCTTGCTCGGCGACGTCAGCGTTGAGTGCTTGATAAATCGGTTTCAGGGCCTTGGCCAGCTCACGACGCTTGTCCCATGCTGCGTAATCAAGGCTGTTGCGGATCAGGTGCACGATGCATGTCTGCAACGCCGTCTGAGGGAACACTGCACTCAAGGCTTCAGGCATGCCTTTGAGACCGTCCGTTACCGCGATCAGGACATCTTCGACCCCCCGGGTTTTGAGGTCATTGAAGACTTTCATCCAGAATTTGGCGCCCTCTGTGTTCTCAATCCAGATGCCCAGAATATCTCGAGTGCCGTCCGGTAGTACGCCCAGAGCAAGGTAAATCGCCTTGTTGCGAACCACGCCTTCATCACGGATTTTAACCCGCAGCGCATCGAAGAAAATGACCGGGTACATAGGTTCGAGTGGCCGTTGCTGCCACGTACCGACTTCCTCCAGAACAGCGTCGGTAACGGTGCTGATGAAGTCATGGGAGACGTCTGTTGCGTACTGCTCCGAGAGAAAGGCACGAATCTCGCGAACGCTCATGCCGCGGGCATACATGGCAATGATCTTGTCATCAAAGCCGGTAAAACGGCGCTCATGTTTGGGGATCAGAATCGGAGAAAAACTGCCGTCGCGGTCTCTGGGAATATCCAGGCGCAACGGGCCGTCATCTGTCAGCACGGTTTTTCCGCTCTTGCCGTTACGCTGGTTACTCGAATCCTCAGGGCGCTCCGCGCCCTGAGGATAGCCAAGATGAAGTCCCAATTCGGCGCCAAGGGCACGTTCGATAAGCGCCTTTTTGAACGCCATCGCAGCATCCTGAATAGCTTCGGCACTCATCGACTCACTGAGGAACTGGTCGATCAGCTCTTTTGGAATGGACGGAAGGTCACGCTTGGCCTCACGGGCCGGTTTCTTTTTGGTTGGCATACATGCACCTCTGCAGCATGTTATGCCCGAACACAAAATTAATGACACTCCC
>NZ_FYDT01000106.1:0-1360 GCF_900187585.1 Pseudomonas sp. Irchel 3E19 | reverse complement strand
GGGGGTGTCAGAAATTTTGTGTTCGGGCATAACATGAGTAAGAGGTGCATGTATGCCAACCAAAAAGAAACCCCTGCGTGACCTACCAAAAATCCCCAAGGAGCTGCTCGAAGAGTTCGGTGAGGGGCTGATTACCGCAGAGGCTATTGAAGACGCTTCTGCGGCCTTCAAGAAGGCCTTGATTGAGCGAGCATTGAGTGCCGAGCTCGGTCACCACCTGGGGTATCCGCCGGGCGCGCAGCGCCCAGAGGATGAAACCAACCAGCGCAATGGCAAAACGGGCAAGACGATTTTGACGGGGGATGGCCCGCTGCGGCTGGAGATTCCCCGTGATCGGGATGGCAGTTTTGCCCCCATTCTGATCCCCAAGCATGAGCGGCGTTACACCGGTTTTGATGACAAGATCATCGCCATGTATGCCCGAGGCATGACCGTTCGAGAAATCCGCGCTTTCCTCTCTGAGCAATACGGGACGGACGTTTCCCATGACTTCATCAGCTCAGTCACGCACGAGGTGATGGAGGAAATTGGTGCGTGGCAACAGCGACCGCTTGAGCCGATGTACCCAGTCATTTTCTTCGATGCGCTGCGGGTCAAGATCCGAGAAGAAGGCCTTGTCCGCAACAAGGCGATTTACTTGGCGCTGGGTGTTTTACCCGATGGAACGCGCGATATTCTTGGTATCTGGATCGAAAACACCGAGGGTGCGAAGTTCTGGATGAAGGTCTTCAACGACCTCAAGACCCGCGGCGTAGAGGACGTGCTGATCGCCGTGACTGACGGTCTCAAAGGCATGCCAGAGGCGCTAAGCGCAGTATTTCCGGCAACAACGCTGCAAACATGCATCGTCCACTTGATCCGCAACAGCCTCGATTACGCGGCGTGGGACAAGCGCCGTGAGCTGGCCAAGGCGCTAAAACCGATCTATCAAGCCATCAACGCAGAAGCGGCTGAGGAAGCACTGGATGCCTTTGAAAATGGCCCTTGGGGTAAGCAATACCCAACGGTGGTGGCGGCCTGGAGACGAGCCTGGGATCGAGTGATTCCATTCTTTGTCTTCCCGCCTGCCATTCGAAAAGTGATCTATACGACCAACGCTATCGAAAGCATCAACGCTCAGCTACGCAAGATCATCAAGACCCGGGGCCACTTCCCGACGGATGACGCAGCGACCAAGCTGATCTGGCTTGGGCTGCGTAACATCACGGCAAACTGGGGCTCGGCGGCTCATGACTGGAAGAGTGCGATGAACCAATTTGCGATTCTGTACGGAGATCGATTTATCAGGCCGACCTGGTAAAACCCGGCCTGCCTGACGGCAGGCCATTACCGGCCCGCACACAAAAAATCTGACACTCTC